>DATLSW010000122.1:0-6438 GCA_035533955.1 Ktedonobacteraceae bacterium
GCTTAATACAATCGTTTTCTGAAGTTTTTGCATGCAGAGCAGTATGAAAAATCTCATAATGCGGAGTAGCCTATATGGATAAACAGAGGGCTGAACAACCTGGGAACCAAAACGTACCGGAAATGGCTGTTTATGAGCAGCTATACAAATGTTTATATGACTATCACTTTGGCAGGATAAAGTTTTTAGAGTTGCTCGATAAATGGGAAGAAATATTGCATCTGCCATCCTCACCCCAGAGGCAACATTACCCACAGCAAGAGAACTCATGAACGGACAAAAGTGTTTCTCTCTGCCGGGTTTCGCTGCTGACTAGAGAAAAGCGAAATCTAATAGATGTACAGGATTGCGACGGCCATGTCTAAGCTCCATTTCGCTCTAGCTGAGATCTCGTTTTCAGAGAAAACCTCATTCTAAAAGGCTCCCGCCTCGTAACATCTCTGGTCAGATTGGCTCTTGACCTTTGACCCCTTATAGAGTATGACTCTGTATAACAGAGTTATATGCTCTGCATGAGAACTGAAAGCGAGGCTATTCCCATGTTCATCCCGAAGTTGCAGGATATTCTGCAAGCGCAAAAACGAATCCGCCCCTATCTGGCGCGTACCCCTCTTCATAGCTACCCTGCCATCAACGAATTAGTCGGAACAACGCTTTTTATAAAACACGAGAACTACCAGCCGGTAGGGGCCTTCAAGGTGCGCGGCGGCGTCAACCTCGTCTCGCAGATGAGCGCGGAGGAGCGCGAGCGTGGTGTCATCGCCGCCTCCACCGGCAATCATGGGCAATCCGTCGCCTACGCCGCGCGTCTATTCGGCGTCAAAGCGCGCATCGTCGTACCGGAGAATGCCAATCCGGGCAAAGTGGCGGCCATGCAGGGCATGGGAGCCGAGGTGATCTTCCACGGCAAGGTCTATGACGAGGCCAAAGCCTACTGCGAGGAACTGGCGCGCGCGCACGGCTATCGCTATATCCATTCTGGCAACGAGCCAATGCTGATAGCAGGCGTCGGAACCGAGGCTCTTGAAATGCTGGAAGATCAGCCCGATCTCGATATCATCTTCGTTCCCATCGGCGGCGGTAGTGGCGCAGCAGGCGTTGGCATCGCCGCGCACGCCATTAACCCGTCAATACAGATCATCGGCGTGCAATCGGAAGCATCCCCTGCGGCCTATGAAACTTGGAAGCAGCATCGACTCGTCATGGCTCCCAATCGCACCTTTGCCGAGGGCCTGGCCACCGGCGTCGCCTTCGAACTCCCCCAGGCCATCATGCGCGAACACCTGCATGACTTCCTGTTGCTGAGCGAAGAAGAGATCATGCGCGCCATGATCTGGATGATCGAGCGCGCCCATACCCTGGCCGAAGGCGCGGGAGCGGCAGCCCTTGCTGGCGCGTACCGCCTGCGGGGTGAACTGCGCGGCAAGAAGGTGGGCATCATCTGCTCCGGGGGAAATACCTCCCTGGAACATCTGCGCCTCGCCCTCACCCAGTAATCACCTTACGAGCAGCAGGAGAAGTCGTGAACGATGACCCGTGTCCCAGCTTCGCCGCTGTCCAGAGAAAAGCGAAATCTGATAGGTGTACACTCCTGCAAGCACGAGAATTACCAGCCGGTGGGCGCGTTCAAGGTGCGCGGCGGCGTCAACCTCGTCTCGCAGTTGAGCGCGGAGGAACGCGCGCGCGGTGTCATTGCCGCCTCCACCGGCAATCATGGGCAATCCGTTGCCTATGCCGCTCGCTTATTCGGTGTCAAGGCGCGCATCGTCGTGCCGGAGAACGCCAACTCTGGCAAAGTGGCTGCCATGCGGGGCATGGGAGCCGAGGTAATTTTTCACGGCAAGGTCTATGACGAGGCCAAAGCCTATTGTGAGGCGCTGGCGCGCGAGCATGGCTATCGCTACATCCACTCCGGCGACGAGCCGTTATTGATCGCTGGTGTAGCGACGGGCTACCTGGAGATGCTGGAGGATGAACCGGAACTTGACGTGATTATCGTCCCTATCGGCGGCGGTTCCGGCGCGGCGGGCGCGGCCAGTGCCGCGAAAGCGATCAAGCCGGCGGTGCGTATCATCGGCGTGCAATCCGACGCCTCGCCCGCCGCCTACGAATCGTGGCGGCAGCATCGCCTCGTCGAAGCGCCGAACCGTACGCTGGCCGAGGGACTGGCAACGGGCGTGGCCTTCGCCCTGCCGCAGGCCATCATGGCGCAGACGCTCGACGACTTCATCCTGGTCAGCGATCAAGAGATATTGCAGGCCATCGTGTGGATGGTCGAGCGCGCCCACACGCTGGCCGAGGGCGCGGGTGCGGCCGCTCTGGCGGCGGCCTATCGCTTGCGCGCCGATCTTGCGGGTAAGCGCGTCGGCATCATGTGTTCGGGCGGCAACGTCTCGCTGGAGCAGTTGCGCATGGCGCTGGAAAGAAGTGAGAGAGTATAGAGAGAAGACAACTGTCCTGTTTTGTGATATCCTTATTATCGTTTCAAGTATCGAAACGATAATAAGGAGCTATCTCATGATCGGTAACGATAATAAGAATCCATTCCGTGATCGAGCAGGCGAATATGTTGTTCAACCAGGCGGATATCAAGCATTCATCCCTAAACCGTTGCCTCCTGAGCCTTCTATACAACTGGATAATCAGATGCTCCAGTTACTCTCACTGGCAGATCAGGCATTGGGACGTCTGGATGGTGCAAGCGAAATATTGCCCAATGCAGACCTTTTTGTTGCTATGTATGTTCGCAAAGAGGCCGTTCTGTCGAGCCAGATCGAGGGGACACAAGCCTCATTAATCGATGTGCTGGCCTTTGAATCGGATGCAGCCGAACCGGAGAATCCACAGGATGTTGAGGAGGTCGTGAATTATGTATATGCTATGAATTATGGGCTGGACCGCCTCAAAACACTCCCACTCTCTCTTCGTCTTATGAAAGAAATTCATGAAAGATTGCTGGCAGGAGTAAGAGGGTCTGACAGACATCCCGGAGAATTTCGCACTTTCCAGAATTGGATCGGCCACCAGGGCTGTACCATCGAAACAGCGCGGTTTGTTCCTCCGCCTGTCACGGAAATGCTGAATACCTTGTACGATCTTGAACGATTCATCCATTCTGCTATGCCCCTGCCTATCTTGCTCAAAGTTGGATTGGTACATGCCCAATTTGAAACGGCACACCCGTTTCTTGATGGCAATGGACGCATGGGACGGCTATTGATCACGTTCATTTTGTGCCAGCATAATGTCTTGCGACAGCCTCTGCTGTATCTATCACACTTTTTCAAGCTGAACAAATCGGAATACTATGAATACCTGCAACGGGTTCGCGATGAAGGAGACTGGGAAGCCTGGCTCAAATTCTTCTTGCAGGGTGTCTATGAGGTTGCTCAGGAAGCGACAAATACCGCTCGCAGCATTCTGCAACTTAGAGAACGCCATCTGGCTATTATCGCGCACAGTTTTTCGCGTACTGCTGGCTCTGCCTATAAACTACTGGAGCATCTCTATAAACGACCAATTATCACTATTCACGGTGCGGCTGAGATCACCGGACAAAGTTATGCTAACGCGAATAAACTTGTTCAGAGATTTCAGGAATATGGCATTCTGCATGAAATGGCGCGGCAGCAGCGCCACAGGCGATTCTCGTATAACGACTATCTTGATCTGTTTGCCGACGAAGAAATCCCGCATCCTATGCAGGAAAATAGACACCCCAATATCCCAGATATAACACAATCCGCGCTCTGATGTATTTGAGCGCGCAATAAGTGTGCTATAGAAGCTACTGCTGGGTTCTCATTATCGTTTCAGGGCATGAAACGATAATGAGAACCCAGCTAATTATCGTTAACGATAATAAGATTCGCGGGTTATTCATGGAGGAGCGCAATGCATTACGCCCCTCCATAAATTACCGCTACAGCGAAAACTGTTACGCCATCATCGTCAGCGTCTCGCCGTCGGGAGATGTTACAGTGAAGATCGTGCCGAACGGCGGGTGCATGATCGGCGATGCCTCGACACCTCTGCCGAGCAGTTCCGCGCGCACACCCTCAAGATTGGGCGTCTTGAAGTAGAGTTCCACATGGCCTGGTTTCACGTTCTCGGCGACTGGCATCAGGCCGAAGTCGATACCGCCGGGCGCGCCTTTGAGGTAGCTGAAATTCGGCCCGGACTCTTCAGAAACGAGTGTGAAGCCGAGCGTTTCGGTAAAGTAGCGGGTCGATGCTGCGAGATCGGAAACTCTGATGACGACATAATCAAGTCTGGGTTGTGATGACATTGATTTTCTCCTCTTGTGTTGTACTCTTGCCGCCTCACAAGCGCGGCGGCCTCGTTCTTTCGTTCACAATCAGAGTGTAACCGATGCCAGTGACAACAGCATGTCAGCAGCGAAATGAATTATTCGAGACACCGATAATTTTGCAGCATGGCCGCCGCCTCGCGCGCCAGCTTCTCGCGCAGCGAGTCGGGCTCCAGCACGCGCACATGCTGGCCCCAGCCGAGCAGCCATTGCATGATCTCGCTTTCCTGCCGAATCTTGAGCGTCACCAGCAGTCCTTGCGCCGTCTCCTCTTCGCTGATGGTATCGTACCAGCGCGACTCGCGTACCCAGCGGCTTGTTTCGTGGTCGAAGAGCGCGCGCGCAATTATACCGCTCTGTTCTTCGCGCGCGCGCGGCCCAACCTCAAAGTCCGCCGGACGGATGAATGTTCGCGGCAGCAGTTCCAGGCCGTCCATGCGCTCCAGGCGAAAATTGCGCATATCTTTGCGCAAATGGCAGTACGCACCCAGGTACCAGCTATGACCAACGTGGGCGAGGCCATAGGGGTCGGCTTCGCGTGTCTGCTCGTCGCCCTGGCCGTTTCTGCTATAACGCGCGTGATAGTGGAAACGCACAGTCACGCGGTCGATGATCGCGCGCCGCAGTTGTTGGAGCATCTGCATTTCGCGGCTTTCATCTCGTGTGATAGCAACAATGAAACGAATGTTGCTGCGCAGATACTGCACCTCGCCGCGCAGCTTCTCAGGCAACACACCCTCGATCTTGCGGCTGGCCGACTGCGCCGCCGCCCGGTACTGAGCGTCGAAGTTATGCGCCATAAACTCGCTGCCCAGCAGCAGCATCGTCGCCTCTTCCGTCGTGAAGCTCAACGGCGGCAAGAAATAGCCTTTCATGAGCGAATAGCCGCGCCCCGGCACGGAGACAAGCGGCACGCCCGCCTCGCCCAACGCCAGGATGTCGCGGTAAATAGTGCGCTTGCTGGTCTCAAACGTCGCGGCCAGGTCTTCGGCGCGCTGCCTGCCCTTCGCCTGCAATTCCAGCACAATTGCCAGCAAACGATCGGTGCGATTCATTGCTCTCTGTCACTCCCATCAGTGCATCGGTTGATATATCTGTGGCTATTGTAGCATGAATGGCCGTCTCCTTAGGATATTGCGGCCCTTGCCACACATGTTACAATAATGCAAAACAAGGAAGTACCCATGAAGCAACAATGATAGACAAACAGACCGATGTGGAGGCAGAGATCGACGACATGCAGGCGGAAATCGCAGCGTTTGCCGCGCGTTACCCGTTCCCCCTCGATCCCTATCAAATCGAAGCCATTGAGCATCTCATCAAAGGACAGTCTGTTCTCGTGGCCGCGCCTACCGGCACGGGCAAGACGCTCGTTGCCGAATACGCCGTCTGGCTGGCTCTACAGCGCGGTCAGCGCGTCATCTACACCACGCCACTCAAGGCGCTCTCCAATCAAAAATTCCGCGACCTGCGCGCTATCTACGGCGACAGCGCAGTCGGCCTCGTTACAGGCGACATTGTGGAGCATAGCCGCGCCTCAATTGTGATCATGACCACCGAGGTCTACCGCAACATGCTGCTGGAAGAGGGTAGCGAATTTTTCACGGGCGAGGATGAGGAAGAAGTATCGTCGCTGGCGGACGTGGGCTTCGTTGTTTTTGACGAACTACACTATATAGGTGATCATGATCGCGGGCCGGTATGGGAAGAAGCCATCATCACCTCGCCCAAACATGTCCAGTTAGTCGGCCTGTCCGCCACGGTGAGCAATACCGAAGACCTGGCAAGCTGGATCAGTCGCGTCCATGCCCCTATTGCCCTGGTGATACACGAACAGCGCGCCGTCCCGCTCGATCACTACTACTTCCTCGATAACAAACTGCGCCTGGTGATGGACGCAGACGGCAAGCGCATCGAGCGTTTCGACAATATTGGCGGCGAAGCGCGGCTGGCGCGCATGATCAAGAATCGTTCATACACTTTTGACAACGATGAAGATGATGAAGACGAGGACGAGTGGCAAGACTCGCGCAAGCGCAAAAGGAACGCGCAACAAGCTGAATCCGCGAGCGAAGACGACGCGGCAGGTACAGGCCAGGACAAGCCAGCAAAGCGCCAGCCGGAACGCA
>DATLSW010000123.1:0-5393 GCA_035533955.1 Ktedonobacteraceae bacterium
CACGCCCACGTAGGCGATAGCGCCCACGATACCGGCAAAGACGATGCAGATCAGGATTTTTTCCCAGGCCAGCGAGGCAAAGCTGGGATTGAAGGTCTGCCCAATGTAGATAATCAGCGTACCCATGAAGGCGACCATCACGCCCGGATAGATCCAGTAGTAGAGGTGCGAGGCCCAGCCGACGACAAATTTGCTGAGACGAGCGAATTTGAAATGCCGGTGTTCTTCACGCTGCAAAACGGCCACTTCGGCATAGTAATAAGAACTGCCCGTCCCCGCTTCTGGATAGCGTTTGGCGAGCGCAGCATAGGCCGTCGCGGTCAGCAAAGCGATCAGCGTCGCCACGAGGACGGCGAACCACATGTTCTTCGCGGAGCCAGGGGCGGCCTGCAACTGGTAGGTGGTCCAGAGGAATGCCCCAGGCGCGATCAGCGCCATCGCGTTGATGGTCACGCCCGTCAGGCCGAGGGTACGTTTCATACCTGTGGAGGAGTCGCTCGAAGATTGAGCTGCCATGATAACTTTCTCCTTTTGTGCAATACGCACAAATCAACACACCACTTATGGCCTCGTTACCATGTGCATAGCTCGCGTTGCTTTCAATAGGAGGTGATACAACTGTGTAGCGGCGCAATTCATTGCGCCAGCGTGAAGGCTCCATTGCGGCTGACTGGCGCAATTCATTGCGCCGCTACATGGTTCACTCATTACTATCTGACAGAAGTATAGCCGGGATGTTTGAGGGATGAAACGGTTAAAATATCAGAAGATTGTACAGTTAATTTTAGATAATTTGCACAAAAAGCATTGCCGCGGCGGCCAAAAATATGTAGCTTTCTGAATGCCTCGGCAATATTTTTGTGCAGATCACCTAATAGATCATCCAGAGATCGTTCAGGCTGCTGCCGGTTTTGCCGTTGCCCGCACCGGCGTAGAGGTAGATGCGCCCATCGACGTTATCCCAGATCATTGCAGCCGCTGTGCGACCGGGGACGTGCGGCGCGTTCGTATGCGCCATGTTCAGCGCCTGTAGACCCCAGGCGTTTTGTTTGGGATCGTAGGTCCAGTAGCCCCAGAACGGTATTCCCTGGCCGTCTTCGAAGCCGCCCATTAAGATCATCAGGTTGTCGCGGCTGTCCCACGTCCCCATCGCCTGCTGGCGGCCCAACGGATTCGACACGCTATTGGGCGTGATCCCCTATCTGCAAGGCCCGATCTTTGAGAAGATTCGCAGCGATACGGAAAATTCCGTGAAATGTGTGTTGAAGGGGGAACCATTGCGTGGCCGAATGGCGCTGATATAGATCCTGATGTTCTCTACTTCGGCCTGCGACCGGCATGGACTGATGTAGCTTCTTCTCATGACGCTGGAAGCCAACCATTTGCGTAAAATTGGGCTATACCGTTAATTCATATTCACGATCTTGATCGGCATACTTTCGCGGCGCACGCGCTTGCCCTGACGAATCTGCTGCGCCGCCAGGCGATCTTTTTGCGCCTCCAGCTTGATCAGTGGGAAGGGGCGATGAAATTGCTCATCGAACTGTTCGGCTTTTCCCTCGGTATATTTGGCGCGTTGATCAAAGGACACGGCCAGGATTTCGTGCTTCTCAGCATCGGTTAGCTCCGCCAATAGCAGGTAGGCGAGGGTGAAGTCGGGCTTGCCGTTATCGGCGTATTCCAGCGCGCACGTCAGCGCGTCCGCCCCCTGCGTCAGATTTTCCCGCGCTTTTTCCAGAAAGATTTCGTTTTTGAGCAATGACGTATATAAATCTACAAAAGTGTTCGGCATCAGCAGCTCCGCTAGTATTGCAATTGAGATAGATCAATCTGTTGCTCATTTTATCACATGATTCCAGTAACCAAAGTGCAAGCCAATTTCCGCGGAAATTGGCTTTGCACTTTGGTTACTAAAATACTATCCCAGCAGCGTCGCCAGCAGAGCCATTTGCGCCCACATACGATTCTCCGCCTCGTCTATCACCACCGAATGGGGGCTGTCCAGCACATCGTCGCTGACCTCGACATTGCGCCGCACGGGCAGGCAGTGCATGAAAAGCGCGTCGTTACTTTGCCGGAAGTCGGCGGCGCTGAGCATCCAGTTTTTGAAGGTGGCTCTGGCCTGCTTCTCCTCGTCCCACTGACCATAGTAGGCCAGCGCGCCCCAACTCTTGGCGCAGATCACGTCCGCGCCGTCGAAAGCCGCGTCGCGATCATAGGAGACCGCCAGCGAACCGCCGCTCAGCCGCGCGCGCTTCTCTGCCAGCGAGAGGATCGCCGGGTCCAGTTCCCAGCCACGTGGGTGGGTGATGACGACATCCATACCCAGGTCGCAGGCGGCGAGCATCTGCGAGTTGGGCGTCGCCATCGGCAGGGCTTTGGGATGATAGGCCCACGTCAGCACGTATTTTTTGCCGCGTGTCACGCCCAACTTCTCCTTAATCGTCACGGCGTCGCCCAATCCCTGGCAGGGATGGTAGACGTTCGATTCCATGTTGATTACTGGCACGGTGGCGTATTGCGCGAAGCTGTTGAGAATGTGATCCTGCTTCGCCTCGGCCCACACGCCGACTTGCGCGCTCTCGGTGGATTTCGTCACCAACTCGCTACAGCGGATGGCGAGGGCATCGCAGTAGCGCGAGAGAACAGGCGCGGCCTCTTTGACATGCTCAATCGTCGCGCCGTCCATGATCGCGCCGTCGCGAAACTCGAAGGCCCAGGCGTCCTGCGTGCTGATGTCGAGCGCGAGGCCGCCCAGTCTGAACATCGCCGCCGCGAATGAGACGCGCGTGCGCACGGACGGATTGAAGAAGAGCGTCGCCAGCATCTTGCCCGCGAGGCTTTTCCGCACCTTGCCCTGCTTGAGATCGAGCGCGAGATCGATCATCTGCGCGATTTCGTCCTGTGTGAAATCCGTCGTGTTCAGGAAATCGCGTTTCTGTTTGTTCATGATTATTATCCTTTGCCGGGAGCCAGGGCAACGGCCTACTCTATCACGGCCAACCGGGAGCCAGGGCAACGGCCTACTCTATCACGGCCAGCCGGGAGCCAGGGCAACGGCCTACTCTATCACGGCCAGCCGGGAGCCAGGGCAACCGCAAGGGATTGCCCCTACCATACGATGGATCAGGCTACGGCCAGTACGCGCAATTTGCTGAGGCTATCTTCGACGAGCCGAATCGTCTTTGGCATGGCATGCTGGTTGCTTTCGGCGGGCAGGTGCAGGTTGCGCTCGACGTATTGCGTGCCAGTATCGTTGTTGGCGACGGGGCCGGTGATCAGCGTAATTGGCAGACCATAGTCATGCATGATCTCGCGCGCGCCCCAGGCGGCGACGAAGTCGGGCGCGCCGACGATGAAGGCGCAGATGTGCTGCTGGATGTCCGGGTGGCGCAGCAGGTGTTCGACGTTGTATTCGCCGAGGATGCCGTCGCCGAATTCGACCATAATCAGATCAGGGTCGGACTGGTTCAGTTCGTGCAAGATGCCCAGCGCCGTCTCAACCACGCTGCCAGCTTCACCGCAGGTAGAGGGCAGGCCGCCGTCGTGAAAGCCCAGCACAG
The DNA here is from genome assembly GCA_035533955.1 of Ktedonobacteraceae bacterium. Taxonomy (GTDB): domain Bacteria; phylum Chloroflexota; class Ktedonobacteria; order Ktedonobacterales; family Ktedonobacteraceae; genus CADDZH01. The sequence continues at coordinate 3,564 of DATLSW010000123.1, forward strand.
GCTGCGCTCCGGCGTCGTGGATCAGGTTGATATCGTGGATCGAGGCGACGCCGCTCAGCTTGGCGGCGGCTACCTTCAAACCCTGGCTCTTGAAATGCTTGATCAGTTTGCGGATCGTCGTGGTCTTGCCGATATTCATACAGGTGCCGACGACGCCGATAATGGGCGCGCTCTCTCCCAGGCTGTGTTTGCGCGCAATGGCGGAGTCCTTGATGTTGAGTGGTTGGTCTGTGATGGGATCGACGATACTACCCAGAACTTTCACCTGCATGGGGACGCCCCAGGCAGCGTTCAGTCCGCGAATTTCGCCGACCAGCCCGCTTTCGCATAGCAGGTACAGGATATCGCCAGGAGCGATTGCTTTAGGGATGTCGCCGCTGTACTCGCGCAGCGCGCGCCGCTTGCCCAGCACGGCGGGGATCATATCGCCCTGTACGAGATGGCCGACGCGGCCATTGGCGAATTCGAGCGTGTTGTTCTTGCCCTCGTCGCTCAATGCCTCGACGAGGATCACCGCGCCTTCAGTAGGAATGATGTCGTCGCTGACGGCGACGCTCGTCGGCAGATTCAATCTGGCGACGATAGAGGTGATTTTACTCAGATGTGCCTGCATGGGCTCCTCCTCAATATGCCGGTTACATGTGACCGGAGACGGCAACTGTGGAAGAGACAGGGCATAAAAAATCCCGTCCCTTCCATTGACATTTGAAGAAGGGACGAGAGTATCGCATTTTTACGTTTGCGTTACGCCCGTGGTGCCACCCTAATTGTCTTTCGATCTCAGGAGAGATGCCCAACTATCGGCAACCCCATCTACCGCGTTGTAGCGAGAGGAGAAAGACCACTTTTCCCGGCTATCTGCTGCGTGGGAGCCGCCCACCTGATCCTACTTGCCCGTTATGTCCGACATCCACAAGGGATATTGCTACATATGTAACCCGACACCCACCAGGGATGTCGCTACATATACGGGCTTTCTTCGGCCAGCCGCTCGCGAATGCGTTCTGAAGGCGATCAATCCATTCCGGACTCTCACTCTGTTCCGGATCGCTGTTGGTTGACGTCCTCGTACTACTCTCGTTCAACGCGGGTCAGACTTTGCATAAACTATTCCGTACTAATAATACCAGCAAAACGGCTGGCGTGTCAATGGTAATCGCCGCGATTCTGCGTAGGGGCCGATTATTATTACCTCTCTCCCGGAGAGGCTGCGCACCCTGGAGCATACGCATAATCATCCTATGCCACCAGCAGTTCCAGCAAAGTACGAGCAGCAGCTTCGTTGGGGGCAGCCGCCAGGCTCTTTAACATCAAGCTCAACGCATCAGGCGTGTTGATGCGGCGCACCTTCTGCCGCGCCAGATCGGCCAGCGGCGGAAATCGCCCCTCGACAATGGTTACTACCGCTTCTTGCAGCCCTTCGGCCTTGCCACGCGTTTCGCCTTCTGCCAGACCTTCTGCCAGACCTTTGGCTAAACCTGCGGCTTCGCCGCGCGCTTCGCTTTCGGCACGAATCTTGCGCATCTTGGGGTCACGTTCCATCAAGTCGTCAAACATACTCAACCGCTCCTCGATCTCTTGCTTTTCTGCAAGGGGCATGATCTCCGCTCGCCGCAGCATAATGCCTAACCAGCGGATCTCTCTGGCTAACTTGACATCGCTACCTTGATAATATTCTACCATTTCATCGATGGCTTTGTGAAGCATTTCCGCGTTCGCGCCGTCCATTGTCGGCAGCAGCGCGTACATTGGCACGGCATGGTTCTGCACAAAGTGTTCCGCGTGCCATTCCCACAGTTTGATCACTTGAAAATGAAAGACCAGGATTTC
>DATLSW010000124.1:0-23520 GCA_035533955.1 Ktedonobacteraceae bacterium
GACTGCCTTCGGCGCGCCCGCGACGATGCAATCGGCTCCGCTCTCTATCGTGTCAGGGACATTACTCCCCTGGCCCTGCGGCCATCTGAATCGCCCGAATGCGCGTTATTGCAGCACCTGTGGCGAGCCAGCGCCCGAACCTCCAACGGCGCGCAAGTTTGAACAATGATGGCATGATAGTGTGGCAGTAGGGGCGTGGGCTTGCCCCGCCCGCGTGAGCCATTGATCATGCCGTAGGGGCGTGGGCTTGCCCCGCCCGCGTGAGCCATTGATCATGCCAAAAGTACTGAAAACCGTGTGAGAAGTAGACAACAGACAACGTATATTAGTATCATAGCACCCACATGTGTTCACTTTCAGTGTAAACTGAGCAATATAACAGAATGTAGGAGGATTCCCCCGCGGCGTAGAGGAAGTGGGGGAACGAGGCTGTGGCAATACGACAGTTGGAACAAACGCACGAGACAAAAGACGTTCTTCTCGCGCTCGCTAGAAGCATCCAGGAACGCGATATCATCACCTACGAACATTCTCGCAGGGTAGCGGTTTATGCCCTGCGCCTGGCGCGCCGCCTCGGCTGGGAGCGAGCGGACGCCTACAGCCTGGCGCTGGCGGCGCTGGTGCATGATCTGGGCAAGACATGGATCGCGAATGATATCCTCAACAAGTTGGGTAAGTTATCCCCGGAAGAACGGCGCACCATGGAGCGCCACCCCGTGATCGGCGCTCGTATCCTGATCGGCTACGAACTTCCCACCTTCTATGTAAACACCGTCCTCTATCACCACGAAGCCTGGGACGGACACGGCTATCCTAGCGGCATACAAGAGGAGCAAATCCCATTGAGCGCGCGTATTCTCTCGGTAGCGGATGTCTATGATGTACTGACCTCGGAACGGCCATACAAAGAGCCACTCTCGGATGAAGTGGCGCGCGAACGGCTCTTACAGGATGCTGGAACCAGCTTCGATCCGGCCATCGTGCGCGCATTCGTCGCATTGTTGGATACCACGCCCAATTTCAAATTGCCGCAGCGCGTTTGCGCCCTGCCCAAAAAAGACAGTCTGCTCAACGCCTGGTAATTATCCCTGGGGAAAATGTGGCGGCGCAATGACTCACGCCAGAATCGGCTCTATCGGCAGGCGCAATACATTGCGACGCCACATTTCACATTGCTCCGCGCACAATTTCGCGCAAGTCAAAAACGGGGCCGTCGCGGCACATCAGCTTTGTTCCACTTGCGGTTTGCAAAGTGCAGGTCAGGCAGATTCCGGAGGCGCAGACCAGAGAGTGGAGCGAGACTGCTTGAGCAAAGCGCTTGACTCGCATCTTATCATAGCGATTGTAGAGCGCGGCGGCCTGTTCAGAAGCAACGCAGCAGAAAGCGGCATCGGCCCAGGGCAGGTACTGGCCGACAACATCGATCAATGTTCCCTGTTGGCCGACACTGCCATCGCTCGTCACGATATGGTATTCCACTTCCGATGGCAGCAGCGCGGGCGGATAGACATCGGCGGCCCGCTTGTAGTGGGCCAGCAGGGTGACAGCCCGCTCTTGCTCGATAGCAACTTGCGCCAGCAAGGTGAGGCCAGGGAGCAGCCAGCCTTCGCAGACCAACAGGAGATTCCCGACGCTGGGCCGCAGTTCCCAGCCATGCCCCAACGGCCCCAGAAGATCGAGCGTCATACCCTCGTGTTGCTGTGCCAGCCAGGACGTCCCTCGTCCACGCGCCTGCACGAACAGCGAGCAGTCTCCTTGAGCGTGGTTGACAGTATGGATGAAGAAAGGGCGGCGCAGCAGAGGATCGGTCGCCTGGGCATGACAACAGCGCACCATCACGTACTGCCCAGGCTGCGCCGCGAGGGTTGGAGCATGGATGGTCAGGAGATGACCGCCTGGACGTGCCAGGCTGTTCTTCACGATGAGAGCGGAATAGAGTTGCATCAACGCTCCTTTACATCTCACGAAATTGAATAGATCATAACACAGCATTTGTAGTGAACACCGTATCACAAATAACTAACATTGCACAAAACACAGAAAAACAGGCCCCAAATAGGATGAATATCCGCTTCTATTGTGCTACACTAAAGAATAGTATAGGATATTTTTGTGTCACGACACCAATGTGTGAGGATGCAATGCATTGCGTTCCTACACCAGACATATTGATCGTCCCCCGTAGCGGGCTTCTACGGTAGAAGCCCCGGCAAACAATCAACGTGGCGGCGCCATGCGTGGCGCCAGTCAGCAGCAGCCCGGAGCGATTCTGGCGCCATGCATGGCGCTGCCACGCCCAGCAACTTGACGAACGAAACAGATATTTATGGGAGGACACATCCATGCCGATCACTTTTGATCGTACTATCTGCCGTGATCTGGACGAAACTATCAAGCGCGAGTGGCTCGTCACCAACGGACTGGGGGGATACGCAGCAGGCACCGTGGCTGGCGTATTGACTCGAATGCAGCATGGATTACTGGTAGCGTCTCCACGCGCCACTGCTTCACCTCAGCTTTTGCTGGCAAAGATTGACGAAGAAGTCGTTTTTGACCAGCGCACGTACTATCTTGGCACAAACGAATACCGCGATGGCACCTTCAATCCTGGCGGCTTTGTCCACCTGGAATCGTTTCGCCTGGAAGATGGTTTTCCGGTTTTTACCTTTCGTTTCGGCGGCGCGGATGGCATTATGCTCGAAAAGCGTATCTGGATGCCGCCCGGCCAGGACACCACATACATTCAATATCGCGTCTTACGCACTGCCCAGGCGGAGCAGGGTTATCTCTATAAAGAGAACGCGTCCGGCAATGGGGTGCGCGTCTTGCAGCAGAGTTCGCTCGACACGCTCGACACATCGCGCGCGCTGTCCTTGACGCTGTTACCCCTCGTGGCCTCTCGTCCCTTCGATCAGCCACAGTACGGCAGTAATGACCAGCACTTCCAGGTACAGATTCACCCGGTCAGCGGCAACAATAGAGATCGGTTGCGCGTCTTACGGGAGAACGAACCGCGTGAATTGCTGACTCTGCCGGAGGGCGTCACAGGCTGCACGCTGCGCGCCCGGCAAGATAGTGCAGCGTTCGCGCTTTTCGCGGCGGGACATCCCGGCAGCCGGGCAACGTTTATCCCCACGGGCGTGTGGTACTGGCACTTCTTGCGCCGGCAGGATCAGGCGGCAGGTCGCCCCGCCGTCGATGACCTGTATCTTCCCGGCGTGATCCGCGCCACGCTCTGGCCTGACGAAGAAGCCGCGCTGACGGTGATCGTCACCGCCGAGGATTTCCATAGCCAGAGCTTTACGCCAGGGCAAATTAACCTTTCCTATCGACGCTGCGTCGAGCAGCAACACAACCTGCTGTATCCTCAACGCTACTTTGGTGAAGGCGGCGCCACATCCCAACCGGTGCGCGTCCTACCATTAGTCTCCTCTGCGCGCGAGGGGGAAGCGGAGGCATATCTGCGACAAATCGTGCAAGCCGCGGATCGCTTCATCGTGCGTTGTGCAACGCATCACGAGCAGCTTAGCCGCTCGTTCTCCTTTTACGAAACGGCCGGGATGCCCACGATCATCGCCGATTACTTCGCGATGGCAAACTCCACGCGCGACGCCTTGATCGCCCTCCCCGGTTTGCTGCTCCCAACGCGGCGTTTTGACGAGGCGCGACTGATCTTGCACAACGCCGCACGCCACTTCCGGCAAGGACTGCTCCCTGATCGCCTGCCGCTGCCCGGACAGGAAGCGAAAACTGGCGACTACTGCAACGTCGATGCGACCCTCTGGTTTTTCTACGCCCTCGATCACTACCTGCGCGCCACACGCGACTATGAACTGCTCGATGAACTCTATCAACGCCTGGTCAACGCCCTCGACTGGTATACGCGGGGAACGTTCAACGGCATTCAGGTAGACGCGAATGATGGGCTGTTGCGCGCGCAGCAGCCCGGACAGGCTCTCACCTGGATGAACGCCTTCGTTGACGGCAATCCGGTCACGCCCCGCGCCGGGAAGCCGGTTGAGGTCAACGCGCTCTGGTACAACGCCCTGATGCTGATGCACGCCTGGTCGCGCCGCCTCAACCTGATGGGCCGCATTACACACCTTCCAACGCTTTACGAGGAACTGGCGCAGCAGTGCAAAGCAAGCTTCAACCGGCGTTTCTGGAACAGCGAGACATTAACCCTCTATGACGTCGTGGATGGCCCCGACGGCAACGACGCAGCATTGCGCCCCAACCTCCTGCTGGCGCTGTCTCTGCGTTACCCGGTTCTGGCAACGGAGCGCCGCCAGGGCGTGCTTGAGCAGGTCGAGCAACATTTGCTCACACCTTATGGTCTCCGCTCGCTCGCGCCGCATGAAGCAGCATACCGGGGTCAACTGAGCGCAAGCGACAAAGAACAACAACAGGCGCTGCACCAGGGCAGCGCGTGGCCCTGGCTGCTCGGCCCGTATGTCGATGCCCTGTTTGCCATCGATGAGCAGGAAACAGCAACTCCGCGCGCGCCTGGCAAGCGCCGCAAAACGCTCTGGAAAAAAGGCGCGGCCATCATTGAGGAATGCCTGCAGTTGTTTGAGGAAGGAATGCTGGATATGTTGGCAGGCGCATATGATGGCGACGCTCCAGCTTCAACATCCTACCAGATCGCTTCCGCGCGCAGCGTCGGAGAAATCCTGCGTGTCTACACTTTGTTAGCAAGTCAGGATAGCAGACCGCTAGCGGATGTAGAAACATTTGAGAGCGAAGAATATATCCCCAAACGACAGTCCTACATCTCTATCAGAAAATAATGATACGAGAATGTAGCACGTCAAAAAAGAGAATAACCGCAGATGCTACATTTGCACATTATCCGCTGAGTTATCCACACGAACTGTGGACAACTCAGCTATTTTTTCGCGGTCGCAAAGGCGCTCCAAAACTTATCCACATTTCTTGTGGATAAGTTTTCCACACTATCCACACAAGCAGACACTATTTACATATTACCGTGAACGATCTCTAAAAGTTATCCCCAAAGCATGGGGATAACTTATCCACAATGGCCCTTTCCCTGTGGATATGCCTGTTTTCTATCCACAACGTTATCCCCAAAAAAGTGTGGTTTATCCACACAAATTTCCTGGCTTTCTGGCTGGTTGAGGATTTTTCCGCAGGCGCATATAATGGCTCTAGAGGCTGATGCAACAGGCTAAGATAGTTGTAAGCTAAACGTGTTTAGCGATAGTTATCCACTTATCCACACTCCCTACTACTACGATAATATATTATCGTAAAAAAAAGATAGCAGTAATAGGGAGTGTGGAAATGTGGATAACTTTTTTTGATGAAGCAAATTTTTTTTATCTAGCTCGTGAATTGGATAAAAATTTGCTTCATGAACTTACTTCTAACTTCCAGCCAGTTTCTTCAGTAAAGTTTGCCTGTACGGTTTGCTTCACGTCTTCACCCAACGCGCCGGTGATAGTCAAGCTAAGGATGCGATATTGTTCGTACAGTGAGGGAGCGCCGGTGATAGTGATACCTTCTGGCAGCAGGCGCGTTGCCGCAGCGAATAGCGCCTTCTGTTGAACATGGGGGTAGACGAAGACGCGCCAACTCGTTTGCGCGGCGAGCGCGGCCAGTTGCGCCGCGTAGCGCTGCTTGACGGCATCAGGGAAGTGGAAGTGAATCCACAGGATGCCGGTGTTGGCGTCGGCCCCGGCGCGATAGAAGTCAGGCGAATCTTTGAACGTGGCGCGTGCCGCGTCGATAGCTTCCTGCTGCGGGAAGCGCGAGCGCGGTTGCTGTTTCTGTTCGGGCAAAAGTAACTCAAGTTGCCAGCCGGTCTCGGCCAGAAACTGTGCTTGTGCCTGCCGGGCCGCCTCCTCGTCTGCCTGTCCGATGACACGCGCGCTCACGATATTCTGGTCGAGCAGCAAGGAAGGCGTACCTACGCTGCTCAGGCCCGGCGGCAACAAGCGGCGCGCCAGTTCGCTGAGAGCCTGCTGGTTGGTGGTCTGCTGTAGTTCCACCTGCCACCCGGTCTCCGCTTCAAGTTGCGCGAAGACGGCAGTATATTGCTGCTGCGCGACAATGGGAAAGTGGAAGCGCGGCAGCAGGCGGCAGGCCGCGTTATCCGCGCCCACTTTAGTGTAGTTGGGCAGTGGCGCGAGCAGACGCTGCGCGATGACCAGGGCGTCATGCTGGTTGAGCGGCGCGCGGCGCTGATCGCGTACTGTTTGCGGAATAAATGTGGTCGCGGTCGTGTCTTCTGCCTGTGCCGATGTCTGTTGCTCCACCGGGACATAGACATTCCCGGCAATGTCAAATTCCAGAGACCAGCCGGTTTCATTGTAGAAGCGTGTCTGCGCGTCGGCTATCTCCGTAGGGGCCGATTTATCGCGCCCACCGGGGCCGGAACAGCGCAGCGCCGCCAACGCGCGGTCGGGATAGAGCGAGACGCTGCCTGCCACACTTAGCCCATCCGGGACGCATTGCAACGCGAGGCGCGCCAGTTCGCCCTGATGGGCCTGCGGCGCGATGCTGATGGGGACGCCGGTCTCTTCGGCGGCGGCGGCGATGGCCCCGGCATAACGTTCTCTGGCAACGCTAGGAAAGTAGAACGAGAGCGTCACCGCGCCGCTGTCGGGATCGATGCTGCGGCGATAGAGATCGCCCGGCTCGCCCAGGTATTGTTCAATCACACCCATAATCCAGGTCTGATCCGGCCTGTCGTATTCCTGGGCTTCTTCCAGCGCGTCCTGCCAATCAGGTGAAAGGCCATAGAGCGTCAAACCCTCGCCGTCGAAAACGGAGCGTTCTTGTGTGAACAGGCCCGCGTGTCTGTGCAGCAGTTTGGCGACAGCCAGTCGTTCTTCCAGCGAATGCGGCGAGACGCCGACCAGCGTACAGAGTTCGCTGAGCGTATACCTGGCGTCTTCGCGGCACTGCTGAGCCAGGTTTTGCGCGGAAAGGTTGCGCCGGACGCGCCGCGCCGCTTTGACGAGATCATTAAGAAAAGTCGGCGCTTTGTATGGCGTCTCCTCAATTTCCTGCGGCGCGGGACCCAGATGCTCCAGGATAGCGGAGAAGGGGAAGCGCGTGCGCTCCTGTGAAACGCCTTTTGGCAATTGCACGCGCACGGCTGCCCCCGGTTCGATGGCGCGGCACACGACGGGCTTGGAGCTTTCCCGGCTGACCGCCAGCAGCAGGATACTGCCGGGAAGATCGCCGATCAGATCGCCGGGAGCCTCTTCCAGCGCACCGCGCACGCGATAGGCTTCTTCCAGTACATGCTGGTGAATGAAATAACGCTGTTCGTAGTCATAGGAGAGAGTGGCAAGCATGGTTTCTGTGTTCTCCACGGTCGCCTCTCCGTACCACGTCAGCGCCAGTTCGCGCGCCGTGACGATACGTAAATCTGGTATCTGTCGCACAGCCTGCCAGAGCTGCTCGATCTGGTCATAGTCGAAAGGCGCGCCCTGGCCGATGCCGCGCGGCAGTTCCGCGAGCGCCGCTGTTGCGATGGATGTATCGCGCCTCGTGGGGGATGGGCGCTGCCTGGCCTGCGTTTCCAGGCTGTTCCCTTCAATGGGCAAAATGACGTCGGTATTGGTGAGCAGGGTACGCAGGGCGGCGCGGGCGGCGCTGTCGCCGTGTACAAGGGCGACGCGGCGCGGCGCTAAAGCGGCGGCATAGCTTGCCAGTTCGCCGCCATCGGCGTGCGCGCTGAGGCTATATTTGGCGACGCGGCACTGCACGGGTAAAGCTACTCCGCTGATATCGAGCGTGTCCTGCCTGTGTTCGGCCACGTCCAGTAGTTTTTTGCCGGGCGACTCTTCATCCTGGTAGCCGGTGATGAGGATTGAAGCGTTGGTATTGCCCAGCAGGCGGGCCGCGTACCACGCGCTCGGCCCGCCGGTCAGCATCCCCGAACTGGAGACGATGCAGGCGGGCGGCCCGGCCAGAATGCGCTCCCGCTCGCGTTCGTCGCGCACAAACATGACGTTGGGGCCGCGAAATGGCGCGTAGCCTCGGCGTATCTGGCGCTGCAAGCGCGGCGCGAGAGCTTCCGGCATCAGCATGTAGGTGTCGCAGACACGGCGCACAAGGCCGTCAACATAGATCGGAAAATCGGGGATCTGACCCTGTTCCTGGGCCGCTTGCAAGAGCAGCAGGATTTCCTGCCCGCGTCCCAAACCGAAGCAGGGAATGAGAACATGTCCGCCGTTGGCGAGACCTTCTGCCACGGCCTGCGCCAGGCGCTGCTCTTCATTTTGCCGGTTAGGATGCAGACGCGCACCGTAAGTCGATTCAAGGATAAGCACGTCCGGGCGCGCGAGCGCGGGCGTTGCTGCCGCGGCCACGGTGCGCTGAGGCGTCATACTGATATCGCCGGAGACGACGACCGAGCCATCGGCGGCGCTGAAACCCAGGCTCAACGCCCCGGCGATATGCCCGGCGCGGCTGGCGCTGATCGTCACGCCTGGTAATTCAGAGACGCTGAAGGTCTCGCCGCCGGGCAGCGAACGCACGCGGCTGAGCATCCCGCTCACCAGCGCTTCCGGGTAGAGCGGCAGCTCCATCTCTTCCACGGCGCGCCGCGTCATGATCTTAACGGCATCGGCCAGCATGACTTCCATCAGCAGCGCCGTGGCGCGCGAGGCGAAAATGGGAACGGTCGGAAACGCCTGGTGCAGCAGGGGCAGCGCCCCAATATGATCGGCGTGGGCGTGCGTGACGAACACGGCGCTGACGGGTTTATCTTGTAGCTGTGAGAGGTCCGGCAAAGGATCAGCGCGGCGATCTACGCGCACTCCGGCATCGACAACGAACCAGCGATCATTGAGTTCGATGGCGAGGCAACTTGCGCCGACGCTGCTGGCCCCGCCGAGAAACAGAATTTGCATAGAAAGCCCTCGTCTATGGTGATGTTGTATTTTTTGTATTCTTGCTGGACTCGTAGGGGCGCGGGCTTGCCCCGCCCTTGATCTCTCGCTAATGCTTGAATGTTGGCAATAACAATAGGGCGGGGCAAGCCCGCGCCCCTACGAGTCCGTTGTTAGTGTAACAAAGTGTGGAGAAAACGTCAAATAAAGCGACCATTTCGGCATTGTTCGTTCGTTGAAAGGTAACGGATAGGACATTTGGGTAGTATTCAAAGCAGTATAATACTTTTGTCTAGAGGAGCGCGACTTTCAGCAAATTTACTCGTTATATGTGGTGTAGGAGAAACGACGAACCCCACATTGACGGGCAGTGAAGTCACAAGGCCGGGAAATGACACATGGCATCGATAATTGAGACGATCAAAGCCAGAGTTGATGTAGTTAATGAAATTGGGTTGGTTGTAACCCTACAAAAGTCGGGTAAGGCTCTCAAGGGACTCTGTCCCTTTCATGGCGAGCGCACGCCCTCGTTTTATGTCTTCCCGGAAGGGCAGAACTGGCATTGCTTCGGCTGCCACGAATACGGTGATGTCTTTACCTTCGTGGAGAAGCAGCAGGGGTTGGATTTTCACGAAGCCCTGACCTATCTGGCCGAAAAGGCCGGGGTCGCACTCGAAGAGACAGACCGCGACTCCGAACAGGAACGCGCGGCCAGCGCACTGAGAGAGCGGCTGCGTAAGATGAACGAAGACGCGCAGTTGTGGTTCCAGCAGATTCTCTTACGTTCCAAAGAGGCTGCCGAGGCGCGCGCTTATGTGCAAAGCCGCGGCATTTCGTCGGAATCGGTATTGTCCTTTGGCCTGGGCTACGCGCCCCAACCGTGGGACGCGCTCACTCGTTACCTGCTGTCGCTTGGCTACGCAGAACACGAGTTGGTTAATGGCGGACTGGCAAGGGAACGCGAGGAGAGCATCGGGAAAAGTGGTGGCATCTATGATTATTTTCGCCATCGCCTGATCTTCCCGATACGAGATGCGCGCGGGCGGGTGATCGGCTTCGGAGGACGCGCCCTCGGCGATGGGCAGCCAAAGTACCTGAACTCGCCGCAGACGCCGGTTTTTGAGAAAAATAGTGTACTGTATGCCCTGGACATGGCAAAAGACGCGATAAAGCTGGCAAAACAGGTTATTATTGTCGAAGGCTATGTCGATGCCGTCATCGCTCACCAGTACGGGACGCGGCAAACCGTCGCCTGTATTGGCAGCGCCATCACGGAAAAGCACATTCAACAACTGAAAAAAATGACCCGCCAGATCACGCTGGCCCTAGATCCCGACGCGGCAGGTGAGAACGCGACTGAGCATGGCATCCAGGAGGCGCTCAAAGGTCTGGATCGCATAGTCGTCCCTGTGCCATTGCCTGTGGCAAGCGCGCCGGCGAAAGGCAAAGGCAAGCGGAACGAGCCGCGCAGTATCATTCGCCTGGAAGAGCAGGTGGACGCCGAGATCAATGTCTTGCGGCTCCCGGCAGGCGAAGACCCTGATGAGGTCATCAGGAATAACTTCGCGTTCTGGTCTTACGCGGTGGCTCATCCGCTCCCGTTGATAGATTATTACTTCGAGGTGAAAACAACAGGGCTGAACCTCCGACAAGCCCACGACCAGGCCGAAGCATCCAAACGCCTGTTGCCGGTGATCGGCACAATTACTGATCGCGGCAAGCGTGATGCATACCTGCGGAAACTGGCGTCGCTGGTCAGAATTGACGAGCGGAGTTTGTACGATGAATTGCAGCGTGTGTTGCACGGGCAAAAAACGGCTGGCGTAATCGCGGAATTTTCTGAAAGGACAAAGAAAAGTGGGAGTGATGGGCGTGGAGCGGGTGAAAACGGGCGCGAGAAGAGGGAAGAATTTGCGGAAGCTGCGAGACAGAGCGGCCAGGGCGAAGATGAGGAAAAAAAGACTACCGCTATTGACAAAGGGAAAAGAAATAAGATACAATGGGAGGACTACCTGATTGGGCTACTATTGCAAAACCCTGGGCTAAGTCCGCATGTTTGTGGTATAATAACAGATGGTGATTTCGTAGGGGCTGATACACGGGAGTTGTACCACATACTGTACTCATTGTATCAACGTGGCTCTTCCTCCTTACACGAACCCGTAGAACAGTTGGTACCTTCTGCGTTGCTGGCAACAATAGCAAGAGCGAAAGCAAGCGTTGAGTCGCGGTTCCCTCTCGAGGGAGCAGGACAGGTCAAAGATGCTGTCCAGTGCGCGACCCGGCTCAAACGCAAACGACTCGTACAATTTAATACCGAACTCCAGTACGTTCTGCGTGACGCGGAACAAGTTGGAGATATGACCGTCGTACATCAGTTGATGCGCCAGTTACTGGATACGCAGCACCAGTTGCGCACGATTGATGGGGCGACCCACTTGCAAGGCTGATCAAGCCGGGCGTGTGGAGAACCGGATGCTATGTTGTAATCGCAGATGCGTTAAGTGGAATCATCTATATCAAATAAGAGCAGAAAGCGGAGTGCGTTCATTTTTCATTCTGTTTATCCGGTGAACGCGGGCCAGTTTTCTGAAGGGGGATGCCTTATGATGGTAAATAGGGAACAAGAAGTGATTGATCGCGTAACTGAGCCATTAAGCGACATGCTTGAATTGGATTTTAACGAGGCCCTGTCAAGCGAGCCAGAGAGTGTTTTTGATATTGATACGATGGGTCATCGCGTTCACATGGCGGCGAGCGGTAGTATTGTCGCGCCGGTTGACGAACATGTGTCGTTTGACCTGTTTTCGAAGCTGCAGGACGAAGAGCCTATGGATGCCTTGGATCCGACCAAAGAGCCACCAGTTGACTGGGAACCTGGACCTGATGATGTTGATGCCGCGGTTATGGCAAGCGCCAAGTGGGACGATGGCCTGGGTATCGTAATGGCTGACCTTGAAAGCAGCCTCGATGACCCGGTGCGCATGTACCTGCGTGAAATCGGGCGCGTGCCTCTCCTCTCGGCTGAAGAAGAGGTACGGCTGGCACGGCGCATGGAGTGCGCCAAGCTGGAACGCTTCAAGCCGCGCCCAGACTATCGTCTTGTGCGCGACGGCGATGAAGCGCAGCGTTGCCTGACCGAGGCCAACCTGCGCCTGGTTGTCAGCGTGGCAAAGAAGTATATTGGGCGTGGTATGAGCCTGCTGGACTTGATCCAGGAGGGCAATATCGGCCTGATTCGCGCGGTCGAGAAATTCGACTACACGAAGGGCTACAAATTCAGTACATATGCGACGTGGTGGATCAGACAGGCTATTACCCGCGCTATCGCCGACCAGGCCCGCACGATCCGTATCCCTGTGCATATGGTCGAGACGATCAACCGCCTGATCCGCGTCAGCCGCCGCCTCTTGCAGGAGTTGGGGCGCGAGCCGACCTCCGATGAGATCGCCGCTCAGATGGAGATCACGGCGGAGAAGGTGCGCGAGATCATCAAGGTCAGCCAGGAGCCGGTGAGCCTGGAGACGCCGATTGGCGAGGAAGAGGACAGCCACCTGGGTGACTTCATCGAGGATCACACGGCTCTCGCGCCTGCCGAAGCGGCCAGCCACCAACTCCTCAAAGAGCAAGTCGAAGATGTTTTGGATAGTCTGACCGAGCGCGAGCGCAAGGTCTTGCAATTGCGCTTCGGGCTGGACGATGGCCGGGCGCGCACGCTGGAAGAGGTGGGCAAAGAGTTCCACGTCACCCGCGAGCGCATCCGCCAGATCGAGGCAAAAGCTCTGCGCAAGCTGCGCCATCCAAGCCGCAGCCGCAAGCTAAAGGACTACCTGGATTAATCGTCTATCGTAGGGGGCCGATTGATCGCGCCCGCGTCGTATGCCGTCATTGTAGGCCCGTTGGGGCGCACAGTAGTGCGCCCCGTTTTGATTTTCCACAGGAGTTCAGGTAGTTTTTTCGCTGGTTTCGCCCGCGAAAAAACTACCTGAACTCCCAGAATGAGCTTGCTTGCGGACCTGGCAATGGCCCTGCTTTCCGCGCTTGCCTGTAGCGCAATCCTACCTCATATGGTATAATTTGAAAGGATGCGGCGCGTGATACACATTGAGTGAATAGGAATCATGGCGTCCCTGGCCACTTAGCGCGACGAAGGTTTCCTCATGGGCAGAGACAGGCCACTGCCTCTATAAGGAGCGACAATGGACATGCTAGAAACGTTGAGTCTCTTTCTGGGTATCTGGCTGCTCTTTCTCTTATTAGCAATTTATTATCTTTCACAATCCCCAGATGGAAGAGTCGGACGCTGGCGTGACTCTGTCAGTGAGCATCTTTCCGCGGAGAGCCGGGCAAAGGTGCTGTTGCGCGAAATGCTCTCGGAAAATCAGTATCATCAGTTGATCAAGTATGGGTATCTGGAAGTTGCCAGCACCTGCTACGATAGCCGCACCTACCGTATACCCGGCGCTGGCGGCCTCGTCAAAGTGTACGAGCGCGGTTGCCCCATCATGGAACTCTGTTTGCAACCAGCCGAGCCGTTACCTGATGGCGACGTGGTGGTGATGCACAAGTTGATGATCGAAGCCAATGAGCAAGAATATCTGCAAAAGGCCAATCATTTTGCTCCCGGCATTATTTCCTTGCGATGCCAGCATCTTTAACGCTAAAAAATACATGCTGATGTGTCGCCGCGAAAAAATAACCTGACCCATTGCTCTTTTGGCGTCAAGTTATTTTTGTGTTAAGTGACAGCGGCAGTATCGTTCAGTTGAACTTTCGTTACAAGATTACGTATATATCCGTAGATGCCCCGCCGGGCGTTACACGATGTCCTTATCCTATATTATGAAGGCGGATCTAGACAAATGGAATGTCCTTATTGTCACGCGGATAATCGCGATGGGGTGAACTTCTGCGGCAGCTGCGGTAGGCCGCTCAATCCGAATACGCCAGCAGCCGTCGCCACATCCACCAGCAGCACAAGCGGCACAGGCAGCGGAACCGGCAACTCGCGTACCCTCACGCCTGGTTCCCGCCTGCAGGGCGGCCGCTATGTGATCAAGCGCATCTTAGGGCAGGGCGGCATGGGCGCTGCGCTGCTCGCAACCGACATTCGCCTGGACAGCAAAAATGTTGTCATCAAAGAACTTATCTCCGATAATACCGATCCCACCAAACTCCAGGAAGACGTGCGCAATTTCAAGCGCGAGGTCGCCACGCTGGCGCATATCGAACATCCCCTCGTGCCAGCCGTTACCGACCATTTTCAGGAGGGTACGCGCTACTTCATGGTGCAGGAGTATGTTGAGGGCGAAAACCTGGAAGAGCGCATAGATCGTGTGAACCAGCCATTGAAAGAGAAAGAGGCGCTGGAGTATACCACCGAAGTGCTGGATGTTCTCGATTACCTTACGCAGCAGACCCCGCCTATCGTGCATCGCGATATCAAGCCGGCCAACATCATCATCGGCGCGAAGGATAAAAAGGCGCACCTTGTCGATTTCGGTATCGCGCGCGCCGACGCCGCCCGCAATGCCAAACGCAAGCAAACATCCGCTCTCGGCACACCCGGCTATGCTCCCCCCGAACAATACCAGGGCAACGCCGATCCCCGTTCAGATCTCTATGCCCTGGGCGCGACTCTCCATCACCTGCTGACCAATCGCGACCCGCGCAATCACCCGCCGTTCACCTATCCGCCCGCGCGCACGCTCAATCAAGCTCTATCGCCGGAAGTGGAAAAGGTGATTAGCCGCGCCGTGAATAACGATATCAACCAGCGCTATCAGAGCGCGGCGGCCATGAAACGCGACATCGACGAAATTCTTTTCCGGCGCTTTGGCGTCTCCGGTTCCATGAGCAGCTATACGCTCGGCACATCCGGGCCGATGAGTACGACCAGCGGAGCAAACGCGCCGACGTTTGTGAGCCGCCCGCAGCAGCAGCAAACGCCGCCTCCACCACCGCCCATGCCCGCGCCGTATCCCAGCCCGCAGCCGCAATACCAGTCCGCGGGCAAAATACAACCCGCGCCGCGGCGCAGCAATCATCTCGTGCGTAACGCTATCTTGCTGCTGCTGGTCATTCTGCTCATCGGCGCCGCTCTGTTCGCGTATATTCGCCTCGGCCCAAATTCACGCACCAGTATAACTGGTACGCCAACGGCGGGCGCGGGAACTCCCGCCACCAGCAGTAATGGCATCGGCGTGACAAAAGCTCCTGACGGCGAGATGATCGGCGTAAGCGACGGCACGTTCGCCTTTGACACTAACCGTCCGTCCGGGAGCTATATGATACAGGCGGCAGCGGCCCTCAAGTCCGGCAATTCTTCCAGCGCCGAGTCGCTCTGGCAGGCCGCCCTCGGCGTTTCCAACGAGTTCAATAACGCCGAGGCTCTCATCTACCAGGAAGACCAGCGCGTGCTATCATCTGGCTCGCCCTATATCACTATCGTCGTCGGCACTATGCTCACTGGCGACAATGTCGGCGTCGGGCGCGACGACCTGCAAGGCGCGTATGTCGCGCAAAAAGAATACAATGATGGCGCGAAACTGAGCGGCGGCACCATGGTGCGCCTGCTCGTCGCCAACGCGGGCAACAGCAGTCAGTACGCGACCACAGTAGCGCGGCAGATTGTCCAGCTCGCTCAGCGCGATCACACTTTTGTAGGTGTCATGGGCTGGCCCTTCAGTTCCTATACACAGGCTGCCATCAACACTCTCACCCAGGCCCATATCATGATGGTCTCGCAGACCGCCTCTACCGATCTGCTGAGCGGCGCGTCTCCTTACTTTTTCCGCGTGGCCCCGCCCAACACCGAGCAGGGGCAGGTCGGCGCGAAATATGCCGAGCAGGTTCTTCATGCTCGCACGGCGGCTTTATTCATCGATCCCAGCGACCCCTACAGCGAGACCCTGGGCAACGATTTTCAGAAGCAATTCACCGCCGACGGCAACACGGTCTTTACGGAACAATATGTCGAGGGTACAGGCGGACACGCCGCCCTGCCACAGCTTTTGAACGCGGCGTTGAATCATCAGCCCGTGCCGGATATTATCTACTTCTCCGGCTATGCCGCCGATGTCAGCGTGATCCTCACCGATCTGCCCACTTCCGGCCCATTCGCGAAGATTCCCGTCCTGGGCGGCGACGCCCTCTACGAACTGAGCGGCTACACCAGCAGCGCTAGCGCCGCCGACCGCCATTTGCACTTTACCTCCTTTGCCTATCCCGACGAGTGGCATGGTTTCCCTAACAGGCCGGCCTTTTTCGGCGAATATAGCTCCGATTTCGATCCCGGCCGCGTGCAAACCAGCACACCATATGGCTACACGCGCCCTGATAGCGACGCCATGTTATCTTATGATGCCATGCTTGTCTTCCTGAATGGTAGCAACGCGCTCCTCTCATCCAAAAAAACGATCAGCGGCAGCGCGCTGCGCACGGTGTTCCTCACATTCACCGGCGCGAACGCCATCCAGGGTGTGAGCGGCCAGATATCCTTCGCTGCCAACGGCGACCCGGTGAAGAAGGCGTTCGTGATTCTCTTCGTTGACGCGAATGGCTTCATCCAGCAAGAGTCAATTCAGGGCTGCTTCCTGGTAGGAAAATGTTAAACGAGTGAGCATTGCCCGCTGTCTGGCAAGGCAACAGGCAATGCTCACTCGTTTGATACGAGCCGTTTGACTTCATCAGGTGCGATGCCGTCCATCTCCAGCACTTTCTGCCGACTGGTCGCGCCGCGCACAACTCGGATAGCGCGTTGATGCAGGCCGAACTGTTTGGCAAGCAAACGGATCAGCGCCTCGTTAGCTGCTCCATCAACGGGCGCTGCCGTCAGACGTACCTTCAGTCCGCCCTGCTCCCAGGCAATCTCGTTCTTGCTGCTGCGCGGGATCACGCGCACTGTGATAAGCATGAGTCGATCTCTTACCAGAGCGGCGGCAGCGATTGCAGCAGTAGATAGCGTAGGGTGATCAGCAAAAAGGTCACAATGAGGAATGAGAAATCAATGGAGCGCATCGGCGGCACAATGCGGCGCACCGGGTCAAGGATAGGATCGGTAAGACGCGCCAGGAAGCGGATGAAGGCGAAACGCTCATCGAAGCCGAACCAGGTAGCAAAGACGCGCACCAGGATGGCAATAATCAGGACGATGATACTGATCGAGATGATCAGTGAGGGAATCCCCAGAAGATTGATCTCCATTGCCTTACTCCTGCCTGGTGGATACGCGAATGGTCGTGAATCCGAAGGTTTTCCGGCGCGCGATATCCGTCACATGCACGCCGGTAAGATCAGGCAGCGTCGTCACATATTTCTGCACCAGTTCACCGAGCGGGCGCGCGGCCATCCAACCGGCAACGGAAGACGCGGCAGCGGACGCAACGCGGGTGCGCGCGCGGCTTGACGTCATGCCGAGCAGCGTTCCCAACGTGATCACGGAGACGCCCACGGCCAGATTCGTGCCGCAATTTGGGTGAATCGCCAGTTGCGCTTCGCCCGCTTGCAAGCGGCGCAGCGCCTCATCCAACGCCTGGCGCAGTTGCTCCAGGTCCACGTCGCCGAAAATGATAAAGCCGCCCGCGTCCGAGCGCGCGCTGACGCGCAGCGTGGGAACCATGCCGCTCAGAATAGTAATCGTAGCATGTTCCAGCGCGTGGTTTTGACGAATACGACGACCAAAAAGGACATCACCTGGTTTCATGGTTTTCCGCTTTCTTTGGATCCTTATTCCGATCGGCAACGACGCATTCGCGTCTAGCTCCGCTCAGCCGGTCGGCAATGTGTTATCTATGGACGCGCTCGCCAAAGATGGCGCGTCCAACGCGCACAATTGTTGCGCCTTCTTCAATCGCTATAACATAGTCATCGGTCATGCCCATCGATAAGTGCTGCCACGCGATCTCTGGTACAGCTTGCTGTAGTTGTTCGCTCAATAGCCGCAGGCCGCGAAAGGTTGGGCGCGCCTCTTCAGGACTATGCGCCAGTGGTGCAATCGTCATCAATCCCTGCACCGTCAGCCCTGGCAGCGTGGCAATCTGCCGTGCCAGTGCGGGCGTTTCCTCTGGCGTCATGCCTTCCTTGCTTGCCTCGCCTGAAACATTGACCTGCAACAAGATCGGCAGCGGTTTGTCCCGCGCGCCGGCATAGCGGTTCAGTATTTCGGCCAGGTGCAGGCTATCCACGCTCTGCACAGCGTCAAAATCTTCGGCCACTTTGTGCGCTTTATTCGTTTGCACATGACCGATCATGTGCCAGCGCAACCCCGGCGGATGCAAGGCCGCGATTTTTGGCAAAGCATCCTGAACGCGATTCTCGCCGAAATCCGTCACGCCCTCATTATATGCAATCTGCACCAGCGCGAGCGGCATGGTTTTCGAGACGGCCACCAGCGTAATCTTCTCAGGCTGCCGTCCCACACGCCGCGCCGCTTCAGCGATGGTCGCGCGGACGCTGGCAATATTGGCGGCGATGCGCCTGCGCGTCTCCTCGGTTGTCGTTTGATCGCCTATCATGCTGCATCACGTCTTGATTTTGTTGTGGCGGCGCCATGCATGGCGCCGCCACAACGCTGCTTGCTTCATTACGGCAATTGATTGATGAAATCCGCTAACGCGCTGGCGACCGCCCCCGGCGCGTCGAACAGGACCAGGTGTCCAGCATCAGGAATGATTACCAGCCGCGATTTTGCTATCTCGCGGTGTAGCCGCTGGGCATAGCTCAGCGGGAACTGTTGATCCTTCTCGCCCCAGATGATCAGTATGGGCCTGCCCAGTGTATGCAGGTCGGAGGCAACGGAATTGATATAGTCAGGCAGCAGGTTGCGGAGGTGCATGAACAGCACCTCTTTGCCCAACTCGCTATTCCAGGGTGCGAGATAGTCCTCTATAGCGGCCGCGAAGCGTTCCGGCTGCTGCGAGCCGTTGGGCAGCGTTTCGCGCAAATCGCTCAGCAGAGCCTCGAGACTGACCTGCTTAGGCGCTTCCGGCTCCTGGCGTTCTTTCATCTTCGTGAGCGGCCAGTTCTCGGCGAAGCCGTGCAGATAGCAGGTGGTATCGATCAGCGCGAGAGCGGCCACGCGCTCGCGTACCAGGCGCGTCGCCAGCACCTGAGCCACCGCGCCGCCGAAACCATGCCCAACCAGGATAATGTTGGTTAGATTGAGTTGCTCGAAAAGGTAAGCCAGCGCGTCGCCCTGCCCCCAGTTGGAAGTGTCCGCCGGCCAGGGAAAATCGGACTGGCCGTAGCCGAGCATGTCGATGGCGTACACGGAGCGCCCGGTCGCGGCCAACTGCGGCATCACCCCGGCCCAACTGAACGCGCCTGCCGGCATGTCGTGCAATAGCACGATCGCGCCATCCGTGCCATGTTCGGCTCCCTGCACGATATAACTGAGATTATAATAAATTACCTGGGCCGTGCGACGCTCCGGGCCGCTGACCCGCTCTGTCTGTTGTGTCATACTATGTGCCTCTTTATGTTTTACGTTGCAGGCGCGCAGCGAGTTGCGCCCCTGCAACGTATTACCCTCTTGCCTGTAAGGCGGAAACATTGTAGTACGCGCCAAAACCGGCGTAACGCGCGGTTTCCTCGCCCAATTCATCTTCAATTACGAGCAGGCGATTGTATTTGGCGACGCGCTCGCTGCGCGCTGGCGCGCCAGTCTTGATCTGGCCCGCGTTGGTGGCGACGACGAGATCGGCAATAGTCGTATCCTCGGTTTCGCCGGAGCGATGCGAGACGACGGCAGTGAAAGAGGCGCGCTTTGCCATTTCGATGCACGCCAGCGTCTCTGTCAGCGTGCCGATCTGATTCAGCTTGATCAAGATCGAGTTGGCCGAGCGTTCCTGGATGCCGCGCTTGAGCCGCTCCGTGTTAGTAACAAACAGGTCGTCGCCCATTACTTGTACGCGGTCGCCGAGACGCTGGCGCAGTAGTTTCCAGCCGTCCCAGTCGTCTTCGGCGAGGCCATCTTCGATGCTGATGATCGGGTATTCGCCGATCCACTGCTCGTAGAGATCTATCATCTCAGTTGAGGTGAGCGTGCGCCCTTCTTTGGCGAGGACATAGTTGCCACTCTGGTAGAACTCCGAGGCGGCAGGGTCCAGGCCCAGGCAGATATCGACGCCCGGTTTGTAGCCCGCCGTCTCAATCGCCGCGATGATCACTTCCAGGGCTTCGCGGTTGGAACCGAGCGAGGGGGCAAAGCCGCCCTCGTCTCCGACGTTGGTGTTATATTTCTTGCCGTGCAGCACCTTCTTGAGGCTCTGATACACCTCGGCTCCCATGCGCAGCGCCTCGCGGAAGCTGTGCGCGCCGACGGGAAGAACCATGTACTCCTGCATGTCGGTGGAGTTGTCGGCGTGCTTGCCACCGTTCAAAATATTCATCATCGGCACGGGCAGCGTATGCGCCGCGACGCCGCCCAGGTAGCGATAGAGCGGCTGCTGCTGCGTGTTGGCCGCCGCCTTCGCCACGGCCAGCGAGACGCCGAGAATGGCGTTCGCGCCCAGGCTGCTTTTGTTCGGCGTACCGTCCAGTTCGATCATAATCTCGTCCAGCGCGATCTGATCGGTGGCGTCCAGACCCACGATAGCCTCGCTGATCGCCTCGTTGACGTGGCGCACGGCTTTGAGAACGCCTTTCCCGCCGTAGCGGCTCTTGTCGCCGTCGCGCAATTCGACGGCCTCGTGTACGCCCGTCGAAGCCCCGGAAGGAACGGCGGCCACGCCGCGCTCTCCGCTCATCAACAGCACCTCGACCTCAATGGTCGGGTTGCCGCGCGAATCGAGTATCTCACGAGCGTGGATATCCTCGATAGCTGTTGCTCCATCTATATTTGCTGGCATAAAACAATACCTCCGTGACTATGCTACGGAGGTATTGTACATCTTTAGACGGGGTTGGGGCAAGTCTTCGTTTTCACACTTCCGCCAGCGCGGACGCCAGTTTCTCCGTGTGTTCCGGTAGGCCAACGGTGACGCGCAGGAAATTGCGCAGGTAGGGATGGTTGAAGTAACGCAGCAGAATGCCGTGCGCCTCGACGGTCTGACGCACATGCGTGCGCGATGCTTCTTCCTCGCGCACGCGGGCCAGGATGAAGTTACCTTCGGACGGCACAGCTTCCAAATAAGGCTGGCTTGCCAATACGCTGTACAGATGATCACGTTCTGAGACAATCTTCTGCACGTTTGCCAGCGTCTCGTCGAGATGCCGCAGCGTCTCGATGGCGGCAATGTGGCCGGCCACGTTGACCTCGAACGGGCACTGCGCGCGCCGGATATAGCCGCCGATCCACTCAGGTACGATGCCGTAGCCAACGCGCAATCCTGCCAGCCCGGCCCATTTGCTGAACGTGCGCAGCACAACCAGATTACGATAGCGCGGCACAAGATGGGTAACACCCTTGGGATTGCGCGAGAATTCGACGTAAGCTTCGTCAACTACGACGATACGCCCGCTCTCCAGCAGCGCCAGGATGTCTGCCTCGGCGACGGGATTGCCCGTCGGGTTGTTGGGCGAGCAGAGAATGATCATCTTCGTTTCGGGCGTGAGCGCGTCCAGAATAGCGTCTACATCGAGTTCGTAGTCGTCGCCGCGCGGCACTTCCAGCACATACGCGCCACAGAGCGTGGTGATAGTGGTATACAGTGAGAACGTAGGAGGGCAGCAGATGATGTTGTCGCCGACGGAGAGGAAAATCTGCCACAACAGCGTGATCAGTTCCATGCTCCCGTGACCCACCATGATGAAACGCTCATCCAGGCCGGTGTAGGCCGCGAGCGCCCCGCGCAGCGCCGTCGAGTTCGTATCAGGGTAGTTATTGTACCAGCGATGGTCGCTCAACGCGCTCAGCACGGAAGGTAATGGGCCGTAAGGGCTTTCATTGCTATTGAGCTTGATCAGGCAATCAACGGGAATGCCGGTGCGCTGGCTGAACGTCTCCAAAGACTCACCCGGAACATATTCCGCCATACGGTCAAGTTCCGGGCGCACATGCACGATATGTGAAGATGATGTATACACTATGAACAGCCTTATTTATCCACGTCGGCATCGACGAAAATCTGCGCGGGCCGCCGAATGAGCGAGCTGCGCGCAGCCCCATTTTTCAGTTGGCCGCTATTCCTGCCAAAATTCCTGCCTGGCTGCGGCTGCACGACCGGCTGGAACGCCGGGGTTTCCGATGACATCTCGGCGGAGACTTGTGACATCTCCATGCCCCTGCGCAGCGTCATCATGTCGCGCAAGAAACAGGCCACGGCCGATGCCGCCGATCCTTTTTCCCTGGCGTTGTCGAAACGCCGTGCCGTGGCCTCACCGGCCACCTGCGCCGCTTCAGCCATTGGATCGGAGGTCTTGGCCGCGTAAACATCCTGGAAAATATCATCCCAATCGGCCCACCTGCCGCGCAGCGGCTTCCAGCCCAACTGGCTATCGCTGACGGTGCGCCATTTCTCTTCGGTGTACTGAATCCAGTCGTCCAGCAGGCGCGTCATCGCGGCGACTTGCTGGCGCAGGCGTTCTTCTTCTTCGCTAGGGCGGCGCGGGAACGCCGTTGGCAGGCTGCCGGTCGTTTGTTGGGTCAGAGCGTCTCCGCCCTGCATCTGTGGGAAGCCGCCAGCAGCCTGACCATTGCTATACATACCCAGCGCGCCGGTGATATTGCCTGGGTAGAGCGAACCGGTCAGCGCGGAAAAATTGGGAGCGGTCTGCCCATCCGGCAATTGCAGCATCGGCACTTCTGTCCCGGCGGGGATCTCGCCGATGATCTGGATGCCGCTCGCGCTTAACATGGACTGCGTGATCGTTGTGCCATCCGCGAGCGTCAGCGTCTCGTTGGACAGGCCGCCAATGATGATCTCTTCGTGGCCCACGGCATCCAGTATGCGCCACGCCAGGCGCGGATGCTTCATGGCCCACCAGACGCGGCGCGACAGAAACGTGCTGGCAAAAGTAAAGTTCACAATCAACCAGACTATCCCGCGCACAGCAACCCAGTTGACGAGGCCGACCACGATGATCCAGTACCAGGTATCATGTTGCCCTGCCTCCTCGATAAAAGTAAGAACGGCTGCTACTGTCAGGCTCGGATCGCGCAGCGGATTGATGAAATCCAGGATACGCTTAAACCATCGTCGGTCTATGTTCGCTTTCAAGATACACTCCTCTTGCTCACGCCGCTGGTCCGGCAGCACAGGTCTCCAGTTCTTTCCAGGTTCTCAATGCATGATTGTAGCACGACTGCTGACTGCTTGCAATTTTTGCCACACTGATAGGGAAAAATGGGTGATATGTCCGTCCCAATTTCAATCCCAGGCGGGATCAGACAACCGTTTAGTAAGCAGGCAGTGCATTGTTTATACTTCTACCTTTTCAAAACGGAAGAAGGCAACCATTCTTGAGGGGGCGGTACTTTTGTACCGGCTAAGTTGAGGAAAAAAGCGGAAGAAGCAACAGCGACAGAGGCGTCGGGCATCCGCTGCGATCCCATGTCGCGGCCGATGTCCGACGCTTTTCTACCAGCTATGGCAGGCGCGGATAGCGAGGACGCGCTAAGCTTATACCCGCGATCAGTCCTACAATGAAGACGACCAGGATAATGATAATCAGCGTTTGTGGATCCAGGTACAACATCCTGTTCTCCTTT
>DATLSW010000125.1:0-4909 GCA_035533955.1 Ktedonobacteraceae bacterium
AACTCCTTAATGCGCCGCGTAATAGAGGCCGAGGACGGGTGCGACTCAGGAGATAACGTAAACGAGCCCTGCCGCGTCGTGACAAGTTCTTCTGTGCCAGTATCATGGCCCAGAAACCGTTCATCGAAGACAAAGCCGGTGGCAGTAGGAATTGTGGACATGAAGCGCTGCCTTTCTAGTCAAGATGTCTTCCATAGCATACAATATAGGTGGTTTAATTGCATGAAGACCAGGAAAGTGTGGGGCTCATTCATTCCATGGAACAACAGAACAATAGCAAAAGCGCGATTGATGAGATTGATCAGCGCATCATCGAAGAATTACAGCAAGATGGGCGCAAGCCGTTCACCAAGATTGCCGCCGATCTGGGTATCTCCGAGGCCAGCGTGCGCCAGCGCGTCGCTAATCTCATCAATAATCAGGTGATACAGATTGTCGCCGTGACCAATCCAGCGAAACTTGGTTTCTCGTTAGCAAGTATGATCGGGATTCGTGTGGAAGGGGATCGGCTGCTGGAGGCGGCGCAGGAAATCGCGGCCTTCGACGAGGTGATCTACCTCATCCTTTGCACGGGCAGTTTCGACATCCTGGCGGAAGTCGTGTGCCGCGACAATGATCATTTCCTCAGTTTTTTGACGCAGAAACTCTACAAGGTGCGCGGCGTGCAGCAAAACGAGGCATTCATGTACTTGCGCGTTGTGAAACAGAACGACTGGACGTTGTGGATGCAGAATCAGTCGGTGTTGCCACAGTTCCAGATCATGGAGCGCATCCCACCCGCGGTGAAACAACCATAAGAGTACATTGGGAGTAATGGGCAAGCTTTACGGCAAAGCTTTTTGACGAAGCGCCGTCAACGCGGGATCTTTGCAGCCGAGGGGAGGCAAGCGGCGCGGCGACTGTCGGCGAGCGAGCAGCGTTGCCGTGAAGTAGGAGAGCGCGGCCAGCGCCGTAATGAAGAACCCGACCGGCAATTGACGACCGACGCCGACGAAAGCCAGGGTCAGGCCGCCCCAGGTGAAGAGCAGGCCCAGCGCCACTGACAGTACGACCGACGTGAGCGGCCGATGCGTCAGGCGCAGTGCCGTGGCCGCCGGGGCAACCAGCAGCGCCAACACAAGCAGCGCGCCAACGGCCAGCACCGCCTCGGCGGTGGTGATGCCCAGTAAGATCAGAAACACTATCGAGAGCAGGCGTACTGGAACGCCCCGCGTTATAGCGACCTCCGGATCGATGGAGGCAAACAGGAGCGGACGGAACAGCAGTGCGAGGAGCAGCAGTATCGCAATGCTCGTACCCAGCGTGATCCAGACGTCGCCGCGCGTCACGCTCAGGATCGAGCCAAAGAGAACGTTCACACCCACCGCTGCATTCGTGCCAAACTGACTATAGATTGTCAGGAACAGAACGCCCAGACCCAACGCAAAGGAAAGGATCATGCCGATCTCCACGTCGCGACCGCGCAGGCGCTCGCCCAACGCGCCCATACCCAGAGCAGCCAGAATCGTTAAAAAGAACATGCCCAGCAGCGAACCGATACCGAGCAGAGCCGCGCCCGTCGCCCCGGCGAAGCCGATGTCCGCCAGCGCCTCTCCCGCGAAAGCCTGCGCACGCAGCACAACAAAATATCCCATCACAGCAGTGAGGATGGCGACAATAGTTCCCACGAGATACGCGTTCTGCACAAAATCGTAGTGAAACAGGTTCAGCAAGTTCAACATAGTGTTCCTTTCAACCTCAGCCAGGACAACCGCAAGGGATTGTCCCTACTCTATGCGACGTGGCTCCGCAAGCGGTCGCCCTGGTCGGGTCTGGCGCGGTGTCCCATCCACAGGGGAGAAAGCAGGCGCACCGGCAAATAGACGCCAAACGAGATGGCGGCAATATAGAAACTGACCGGCCAGACGCCATTCTCCGCGGCGAGATAGATACCCAGGCAGGTGTAACTCACGCCAAGCGCGATAGCAATGCTCATAGCCCAGAAGGGACTTCTGGCGAGGCGCGCCGCCGTCGCCGCGGGGCCGACCAGCAAGGTGAAAACGAGCAGCGCTCCCACTACCTGCACCGAAAGCGATACCGTGATCGCCAATAAAACAAGGAATGTAATTGAGAGCAAGCGCACCGGAACGCCGCGTGCCTCAGCAACCTCTGGATCAAATGAACTGAAGAGCAATGGCCTGAACAAGAGCAGCAGCAGCACGAGCGTCACAAGGCTGGAGATCGCTGTAATCAGCACATCGGTCTGGCTGATGCCCACAATCTGCCCAAAAAGGATGCTGTAGACTCGCTCCGCGTAGCCGCTGTAGAGCGAGAGAAAAAGCAGGCCGAGACCAAGTGCAAAGGCCATGATCACGCCAATCGTAGTATCACGTTCGCTGAATTTTTTCCCCAGCAATCCGATGCCAATGCTCGCAGCGACAGTGAAGATGAAGAGACCGATTACCGGGTCGATGCCGAGTAATACCGCGCCCGCTGCACCCGCGAAGCCGATGTTGGGTAGAGCATGGCCGGCGAAGGTCAGACCGCGCACGATCAGAAAATAGCCGATCAGCGCAGCCACGACGGCCACGATAGACCCCGCGAGCAAAGCATTCTGTATAAAGCTATATTGTAAGATAGCAAACATGGTTTCTCATATCTCCGCGCCCACGACGAAGAGTCGCCCCAGCGCCTGCACTACTTCGACTGGAGAGTCATACAGCTTACTGAGCGTCGCGCTGGTAATGACCTCGTTCGGCGTGCCAACGGCGCTTTGCCCATTCGCCAGGAACAATACTCGATCAAGGACTGGCAGCAGGGGATTCACATCGTGCGCGACCAGCAGTACCGTGACATCGCGCGAGCGGCAGACTCCTGCTATCAACGCCACCATCTCCTGCCCGTGGGCAATGTCAAGGTTGGCAAGTGGCTCATCTAACAAGAGCAGGCGCGGATTGCTTAGCAGCGCCTGGGCAATCAGCAGGCGCTGTTGTTCGCCGCCTGACAACTGCCCAACGGGGGCATCGGCGAAAGCCAACGCATTGACCTCCTCTAGCGCCTGGTCAATGATGGCGCGCCGCCGGGCGCTGGGAAAGCCGGTCCCCCAACGATCACCGTCCAGTCCGAAGCCGACTACGTCACGGGCGCGCAAGGCCAGATCAGCCTCGAGAACGCGATGCTGCGGCGCGTAACCAATCTCTCGCCTGCCCCGACGCGGTGCGTGTCCCAACACGCGCACTACGCCAGCGCCCGGTTTGAGTAAGCCGAGTAAGAGCTTGAGCAGCGTACTCTTCCCGGCCCCGTTTGGACCCAGCACGGCGATAAACTCACCATGCTGCACGGTCAGGTTCATATCCTGTAAAATGATCCGGTTGCCAAATTGCATACGAACATGTTCTAGCTCGATTACAGATTCTTGCGTCACACGCGACCTCGTTTCTTGCCAACGTTGAGACGACGAGTGAATGGAGTTGCGCCGCTCCATTACGCCCGCCATCAACCGCCTAAAGCGGCTTCCAGGGTATTCAGTTGAGCCATCATCCAACTTTGATAGGTTTCACCCGGCGGCATCGTCTCCGTTACCGGCACAGTCGGAATGCCTTTCGACCGCGCAAGGTTTACCAGGTTGGTCGTCACCGGCGTAATCGTCTGTTCATTATAGATCAGTACCTTGATCTGGCGATTGTTCACCTGATCGGTGGCTGTGATCTGCGCGCCAGCCGGCGGATCATTGCCCTCCGCGATAGCCTTCTCGAATGCAAACGGCGTCAGTACGTTCAGTCCCTCCGGCACAGCCTGATACAGGTAAATTGTCTCCGTCAATCCCACGGGCGTTCCAGCATACTTCGCCTTGATGGCGGCGATTTTCTGCTGGAGCGGCTGTAATGACTGCTTGAATACTTGCAAATTGCTCTCAAAGGTCGCGGCATCCACCGGATCGAGCTGCTTTAAGTCGTTAGTGATAGCCTGAGCAATAACCGCGGCATTGTCAAAGCTGTACCAGACATGCTCGTTCTCCGGTAAATGTGTCGTCGCGATATCAAATCCCTTGAGGAGTAGGCGGTTGCTGTTGGGCGAAGCGGAAAGCAGTTTGTCCATCCAGCCGTCATAGCCGCCGCCATTCTCTATGACGAGCGCGGCCTTACTCACAGTAATCGCTGTTTGAACATTGGATTCATATTCGTGTGGATCGACATTCGGGTCGGTAAGAATGCTGGTCACGGAGACATGACTGCCCCCGATCTGCTGCACGATATTCCCATAGAAGTTTTCGGCAGCGACCACGTTTATGACTTTCGGCGAATCACTCGCGGCATTAGGGGCAGCGCCGCCGCACGCGCTTAAGAAAAAAAGAAGTAAAAACAGCGCGCAAGCCATAAGCACACGCTGCACGCGCTTACTCAAAATCATGGATACCTCCCACAGACACTCGCATTCGCCGATGCGAGCGCATCTTAATGATACTGCGTATCTCTAACGATGCCATCATAGCATGTTTCTCAGGAGATGTCAATGAGATAGTGTCTCAATTACTAGCAGCAGACAGCAATCAATAGTAATCTTCCTATGACAGGCGGTGATTGGTGGTGTATAATGGGAAAGCAATGGGTGAGATGCGAACTGGTAGGCATTTACCAGATTTGTGAAGTAGTTCATAGCGATCCGTTGCTCCGATGCCCATAGTGATAAAAAGAGAAAGAATAGGGAAGGAGACACTCCCATGATGATGGAATCGATCCCATCGGGAACCATCTTACACGGGCGGTATCGCATTGAGCGAATGCTGGGCACCGGAGGTTTTGGGCATGTGTATTTAGCGGTTGAATTGAACTCCAATCAGCAATATGCTCTCAAAGAATACTTCGTTGCTGGTTCGAACGGGCAGGCGCAATTACAGCATGAAGCCAACGTTCTCAACCAGTTGCACCAT
>DATLSW010000126.1:0-8400 GCA_035533955.1 Ktedonobacteraceae bacterium
GCAATTGATTGCGCCAGTAGGGACCTGATTTATCGCGTCCGATTCTGGCGCAATCAATTGCGCCGCTACAGATCGGGCGATTCGCTATTCAAGCTGATCACCTGATCGCCAACATGTACTATCGCATCCCATGTCACTTCAATTGCCCCCTTTACGCTTTCGTGGGCAGGACAACCCAGCGGATGACTCTTCAACGCTCGTTTCGTCGCAGCGAGCGATTCAGGAGGGACAGTCAGTTCATAATGCAGCGCGATCGATTGGATACGGATGGTTTTACCGACACCAACAATCTTGCCATCGACGGTGGCAGTATATGCATTGCGATCGTAGGGAATCTTGCGCCCTGACAGAGCGCCGGCCAGTGTGCCGTACATTCAACCGGCGACCGCCGCGACGATATGATCGAGCGTCGAGGCAACCGGCGGGCCTTCTTTCGCGCCATAATATTCGCGCAATTTACCTTGAACGCCATAGACAACCGGGGCGGGAACCTCGCCAAGGTAGGCATGCCGATAACCGTTGTGATAAACAAGACGCGCGTGGGAAATGTACTCAAACTGATCAGCCATGAGCTTGCTCTCCTTTCATTCGCTACGAGCTATGCATGTGCGGGCCCGTCTTCCAGACGGGACATTTCTTCTTCGATCTTCTGCATGCGCCCGCGACGTTCGCGGGCGCGGTCGATGATGCGCTGCTCTTCCTCGTCGCCCGCGCTAAGCGGCGGCACAGGCGTCGGTTTACCATTCTCGTCCAGGGCGACGTAGATCACCTGGCTGCTGGCGACGTGACGCGCTTCGCCGCTGATCAAGTCTTCGGCCATGACTTTGACGCCGATCTCCATGCTGGTGCGCCCGACATAGTTCATCTCGCAATAGATTGAGACGAGATCGCCGAGATAGACCGGGGCAATGAAGTCGAAGCGATCAATACGGGCTGTGACAACGCCGCGCCCGCTGTGTTTGATGGCGACAATGGCGGCGGCCTCATCGACCATACGCATGATCACGCCGCCATGCACATTGCCGCGCACATTGGCGTCCAACCAGTCCGTGAGGCGACTGGTAGAGCTACGCGAATAGGCAATGGTTCGTTTCTGGCTCAGATCAACCTCCGGCAAACGCTTGCGCCTGGCGCGCATTCGCTCAAAAGTGTCCATACAAACCTCTTCATAGACGTTATCATAGCCGCGGCGCCGCCGCTCGCTATCTACAGAAACAAGCTTACAACTGCAGAGCTTCTATGGTTTCCAGAACCTCGCTCGCGTGATCGTCGGGCTTGACTTTGGGCCAGACTTTGCGCACAATACCATCTTTATCGATCAAGAAGGTTTCGCGGCTGACGCCCATGTACTTCCTGCCGTACAGGTTCTTTTCGCCATAGACCCCATAAAGTTGTGAAACGCTGGTATCAACGTCGGCCAGCAATGGGAAGGACAGGCCATACTTTTCCGCGAATTTCTTGTGCGAGTCCACGCTGTCGGTACTCACGCCAAGTACCACAATGCCGCGTTTTTGCATTTCACGATTGGCGTCGCGGAAGCTGCACGCTTCTTTAGTACAGCCGGGAGTATCATCTTTGGGATAAAAATACAAAACGACTGTGCGCCCTTTGAGGTCTTGCAAATGCACCTGACCGTTTCTGACAACATCCTCGCTTCCCACGGCGGGAAGCGTAAAATCGGGAGCGGACTGCTCCTCCTGCACGCTCTGTACGTCACTCATCTGTATCTCCTGTATCGGGTCATCGTAATAAACAATCCATGTCGCGTCTTGTTGAAATAACACAACGCCTATCCGTCAAAACACCCTCCTACCGCTCGCTATTCCAGATCAGGACAGATGTAAAATGCTGTGGCGGCGCAAAGCATTGCGCCGCCACAGCGGGAAATCCAGGTGATTTTGTGAAACTACATCGTTGCGCGCCTATTTCACCTCCAGCATTCGCTCCAGCGCGACGCGCGCCCAGTGGACGATATCGGCATCGACGCTGACGCGGTTGATGACCTGGCCGTCAACCAGCCCTTCCAGTACCCAGGCCAGATAGGCAGGGTGGATGCGATACATGGTCGAGCAGGGACAGATGATCGGATCGAGGCAGAAAATGAACTGATCGGGGTGCGCTTTGGCAAGGCGATGCACCAGGTTGATCTCCGTGCCGATGGCCCACTGCGTACCCGCCGGAGCCTGCTCGACTTGCTCGATGATGTACTCGGTCGAACCGTAAAGGTCAGCCGCTTCCACGACTTCGCGGCGGCACTCTGGATGCACCATGACGTTGATGCCCGCGTAGTCGGCGCGCGCTTTAGCGATCTGCTGCACGCTGAAACGCATATGCGTGGAACAATGGCCCTTCCACAGGATAATGCGAGCGCGCTGCAATTCCTCCTCGGCATCCTCTGACGCCATCGGGTCTTTGGGATTCCAGACGGTCATTTGCTCGTCCGCGACGCCAAATCTTACGGCGGTGTTACGCCCAAGATGCTCGTCGGGGAAGAACAGAACGCGCTTGCCGCGCGCGAAGGCCCAGCGCATGACGGCGGGAGCATTGGATGATGTGCAGACGATGCCGCCGTTGCGACCGCAGAACGCCTTGAGGTTGGCTGCCGAGTTCATGTAGGTAATCGGCACAATGGCGGCATCGTCGCCGAGCGTTTCATGCAGCGTCTGCCAGCACTCCTCGACTTCGGCGATGTTCGCCATATCGGCCATCGAGCAGCCCGCCGCCGGATTGGGCAGGATCACTTGCTGGTGCGGCGCGCTGAGAATATCGGCGCTCTCGGCCATGAAATGCACGCCGCAGAAGACGATGTAATCGGCCCGCGGGCGCGCCGCCGCCTGCTGCGCCAGCTTAAACGAGTCGCCGCGCAGGTCGGCGTATTTGATGATCTCGTCGCGCTGGTAGTGATGACCCAGGATCACCAATCGCTCGCCCAACGCCGCTCTCGCGGCGGCGATACGCTGATCCAACGCTTCGCCTGACATCTCGGCATAGAAGCGCGGGATCGTGTCAGAGCGAGTCTCGGTCTCGTATTGCGAACGTTTAAGCGGCGAGAGCAAGGGCAAGACGCGTTCCTCTTTGCTTTCCGCGCAGACTGAATGTATAGCCATGAGATTTCTCCTTATGAATGGACGCTTGATATTGCTTGATATTGCTCCCAGCAAGCTCGTCAATTGCGCCACCACATCACATGAATTCCAACGAGACATCGAAATTGGGCGCGGAGTGCGTCAGCGCGCCGAGCGAGATGAAATCAACGCCGGTCGCAGCCACTGCGGCCAGCTGTTCGGGGTTCGTGCCGATATTGCCGGATGCCTCGATCAAGACGTGCGGCGTTTCCTGGCGAATCAGGTCGACGCAGCGACTCATCATCTCAACAGGCATGTTATCCAGCAGAATGACATCCGCGCCAGCTTGCAGAGCCGCTTGCACTTCTGAAGGTATCTCACACTCGACTTCGATCTTGAGCAGATGCTGAACCGCGCGGCGAGCGGCAGTCACGGCCTGCTCAATGCCCCCGGCGGCCTTGATGTGGTTATCTTTAATCAGCACGCCGTCGCTGAGGTTGAAGCGGTGATTATAACCGCCGCCCGCGAGAACGGCATCCTTCTCCAGGCTGCGCAGTCCTGGCGTCGTCTTGCGCGTATCGATGATGCGCGTCCGCGTTCCCTCCACCGCCTGCACGCAGCGCGCCGTGACCGTGGCGATGCCGGAAAGATGGCCCAGGAAGTTGAGGGCCACGCGCTCGCCGCTCAAGATGGCACGCGCCGGGCCATGTACGTAGGTTATAACCTGGTCAGCCTCCATGGCAGCGCCATCCAGCACCACCTGATCGAGGGTAACGCGCTCATCAAGCTGGCGAAACACGGCCTCAGCGACGGCTAAACCGAAAATCACGCCCGGCTGGCGTGCGATCATTTTGGCGGCGGCCTGCTCATGCTCTGGTACGGTACTCAACGTGGTGATATCATAGGTCGCACCATCCTCCGCGAGCGCCTGCTTGATCAGGTCTAACGGCACGTTACGCATGAGCGATTACCTCCTGCTTGAACAGTTCCGACAACTCCGCGGCTTTCTGACTACTAAGCACAAAGTGACGCCCGTTGAGTGTTTCATCCAACGAGGAGTAGTCCGCGCGCCAATGGCTGCCCCGGCTCTCACGTCTCCGTAAAGCGGCAGCGATCACCAGAGCCGCGACATGCAGCATATTGCTGGTCTCTTGCCAGGATACGAGCGAGGCAGGTTCATCGGCCTTCACCGCGGCTAATTGACGCCGCAAAGCAGCCAGCTTGCGCTGCGCTGCGAGCAGTCCGTCCCGGTCGCGAACAAGCGAAACATGACGCCACATCACGCGGCGTAGTTCACTCTGGATAGCAGCAATCGAGTCTGAACCGTCAACTTTGCATAGGGGCCGATTGATCGCGCCCGCATCACCGTCTATGTTGACAGGCGATTCGATGTAAGCATAGGTCGCGCTGCTCGCCGTCGGTGACGCGGGGATGGTGCGGCCCGCCAGCAAATCCGCGACGCGCAGACCAAAGACCAGCCCTTCGAGCAGCGAATTGCTGGCAAGCCGGTTGGCCCCGTGGACACCGGTGCAGGCCACCTCGCCCACAGCGTACAAACCGTCTATCGTGGTGCGGCCGCGATCATCGACCAGCACGCCGCCCATGCAATAGTGAGCAGCAGGCGCGACGGGCAAGAGATCACCGGCAAAGTCGAGGCCATGCGCGCGACAGATGGCGGATATGGTCGGGAAACGAGCGTGCATCTGTTCCGCCGCTAAGTGGCGCAGATCGAGGTACTGACAATCGGTTGCTTCGGCGATCATCTCACTGAGGATGGCGCGCGCGACAACATCGCGCGGAGCCAGTTCAGCCCGTGGATCATACCGGAGCATGAAACGCTCGCCAGCGTGATTGCGTAAGTAGGCTCCTTCGCCGCGCACAGCTTCCGAAATCAGATGAGACACGCCGTCCGCCACCAGCACGGTCGGGTGAAATTGCATGAATTCGAGATCGGTGAGGGCCGCGCCCGCCTGCCATGCCTGGGCCAGACCATCAGCGGTCGCGCCCGCCGGATTGGAGGTATGCAGCCAGAGGCCGCCCGCGCCGCCGCTTGCCAGCACAGTCGCGCGTGCCTGTATAGTGAATGCCTGCCCTGCTCGGTCAAGCGCCGTGACGCCGCTGCACCTGCCATCCTGCATGGCTAACTCGCTTACAAAAGTGTCTTCATACACAGTAATCGAGGAACGCTGGCGCAAGGCCGCGATCAGCGCCCGCTCAATCTCAGCGCCGGTCGCGTCTCCGCCCGCGTGCAGCACGCGCCACCGGCCATGCGCCGCCTCTCGACCGAGCAAAAAACCGTCAGGCGTGGCGTGAACACCGGCAGATTGTGTCCGGTCAAAGTTCACGCCAAACTGCATGAGCCACTGCGCAGCGGCAGGCGCTTGCTCGACCAGAATGCGCACGGCGGCCTCATTGCAAAGACCGGCCCCGGCAGCAATGGTATCCTGAAAATGGAGTTCGGGCGCGTCATCCGCGCCCAAAGCCACGGCCACGCCGCCCTGCGCGTAGCGCGTATTGCTTTCGCCCAACTGCCCTTTGGTGAAAAGCGCGACCCGCGCGGATACTGGCAAGCGCAGCGCGAGCGAAAGGCCAGCGATGCCCGCGCCAATGATGGCGACATCATATGTCTGGCTGCTACCCATAGGTAATCCTTCCTACATCAGACTAAGTGTATGAGAGACACTAATAAAAGTGTAAAAAAGACACTTAGTCAAGCTATAAAAAAAGAAGAGGTGTTCTCTGTACACTAACTCACCTTACGAGGAAGTATACCCGATAATTTTGGCAAAAACAAGAGGAAGAGACATGCAGACAGCCAGAAGGTGGCTGTGAAGATGCACTTTCCTTTCGAGCATCATTCACAGCCACCTTTTTGCCATTTGCGGTCAACTAGTTTGCGGTGAAGGCATATGAACTGGAAGTCCACGTACCGGCATCCTGGGGGCCAGGGCCGACAAATGAACCTTTATAACCGCTTGTCTGGTCCTCGCTGTCGTAGTACGAAACGCCAGTACCGACGACATGCATGGAATGCGTCCCAGCATACAGATTGATCTCGAGGTGTCCGACATGGTCAAGGTTGGCGCGCACATTAACCAGCGTGCCATCAGCCAGGTTCATCAGACCGGAGACCGTGATGCCAGGCTTGAGCGCGGTAGTATTCAGGACAACCGAGCCACTTACGAATGACTTTGAGTCATGACCCGAAGTCACCTTACCAACAAAACTCATCGAGAGATCGCTGGTAGGTGCGGCAACCTGGACGGCGCTCCAGATGCCTGTTCCGGCAGCTTTGCCATCATTAAAGAAGTTAAACGTGCCGGTAATTTCGGTCGTGCTGATGAACGTCCCCTGCCCGGCAATGACGGGCGTGTTTGCCTGCATGATATTGAGGGTAATGCTGCTCCCCGCAATTTTCCCATTCACATTGAGATAAATCTTGCCGGGCAGCACGAACTTGCCGAAGAAATCGCCGCTGTTACGAATATCCAGCGTCAGCGCGCCGTTAATGAAGGTATTTTTGTTTTGACCCTCGGTCGTCGCTCCGCTAAAAGCATAATAGTCGGTCACAGCAGTTGCGCCATCATGCTTTTGCACGGTACGCCCGGTCGCGGGAGCAGCCCTGGTTAGCGCGGCAGGCGCAATGAACGCGGCGAGCGCCAACACGCCGATAACAATCGCAATGGTTAGTTTCACACGGGACATAGAATAAATTTCCCCCTTCTAACTACACAACTTCACTGTTTATAGACGCAGCAGAACGCGCCTATAAACATCCTTTCGTTCGAGGTTGAGACGAGAGCGCCGTTTCTCTCACCGGGTTCTCTACCAGAAATTTGTTACCGATGCCTGATATGCAGTGCAGCGGCACAATTGATTGCGCCAGTCTGCCACATTGGGTCCACGGGACGCGATAAATCGGCCCTTACACAGACCCAGAAGCAAGCGCATCCGCTCATCCCTGGTATTGTAAACGATGAAATATCGAAACAGTAACTCTAGATACAAAGGTAATTTCACTATAGATTGATAAAAATAGATGTATAGTGAAATTACTGAGAGGAGGGAAACAGGCTTTGTGCCAGCGCTAGGGGTTATTCAGGATCGCATAGTTGAACGACGTCACGTTGGCCGTAGGCGCGCTGAGATGCACGGTAAAGCCGTAACGCGATTGCAGTGAGACGTACTGGACAACAACGGGGCCGGGATCGCCCGCTAACATCACAACCACCACGCTCTGTTCTGTGACGCCAGCATTGGTGACACTGACTTCTGATTGACCGCTCTCAAAGACGCCATTTCCCAACAAAGTCTCCGCGGACGCGCTCGATGTGGTTTCCTGATCGCGCGCCGACGATCTTATGGCGGTTAAATTGAGACCGGTGGTCGGCTCAGATAAGATGACAGGTTCCTGGCGCGGCATTGTTGCGATTTGCGGTTTGGGAACCACCTGCAAATGTACCTTGGTGGTGCGTGACAAGCGCCGCGACGATCTTTGCGACGGAGCAGATTCCGCCGAAGACAACAAGCGTTCTATCGTCGAGGCAGGCTCCTTTTTGGCAACGGCAGGCGGCGCTGTTCCTTCGACGATCCCCGGCAAAGCGGAGCGCAGCGTGGGAAGTTGCCTGGATTGCAAACTCAAGCGCGGGGGAATCACAGACGATCCATTGGCATGAGCGACAGCGCCATCATCATCAAGCTCGTCTAACCACTCCTCTACCTGAAGCGTGGGATCCGCCAAT
The DNA here is from genome assembly GCA_035533955.1 of Ktedonobacteraceae bacterium. Taxonomy (GTDB): domain Bacteria; phylum Chloroflexota; class Ktedonobacteria; order Ktedonobacterales; family Ktedonobacteraceae; genus CADDZH01. The sequence continues at coordinate 7,808 of DATLSW010000126.1, forward strand.
GATTCCTCGACGGACGCCGAGAATTCCAGGCGTTTGCGCTCAACGCGATTTGACCACTTTTTCTGATTCGGCTCTTCATGTTTACGAAACCAGGACATCAGCAACCCCTCCATTGGCTACAAAGCCTACGAAAAATGACACAATGTGGAACACCTGGGACCAGTATAGCACTACTTCCAAGAGAGTCAGTATAAATAGTACGTTTGGGGGTATTTTTCATTTACTTGCCAGCCAGATCGCAACCGGAGAAGACCGCATAGGAGAATCCGGTAATCGCTTGCCAAGCAACAAGAAAGCCGCTAGAATAGGGCATCGATGACGCAATGCATCATATCAAATTCGGCGTGTAGCTGCGCAATTCATTGCGCCAGTGGGAGCCGATTTATCGATACTGGCGCAATGAATTGCGCAGTTACACTGAAGGAAGGCTTTTTATGAAACTCGACGGAACTCACAAATTTAAGGCGTCCGGCCAGCAAGTATTTTATGCTATCTTGAATCCGGCTATCCTCAAACAATGCATTCCCGGCTGCGACTCTATCGAATACCTTGACGCCAGCAGCCTGCAAGCCAATATCACCACCGCTTTACCT
>DATLSW010000127.1:0-10929 GCA_035533955.1 Ktedonobacteraceae bacterium
CCCCACTTTTCCCCACTTCATTATACCAGAAAACATCTTGAAAGTAAAAGGGGGTTATCCACCAATTTTTTTGATGCAAGTGGATAACTTGTGGATAACTTTGAATATGTGGCTCCATTTCTATACAAATACATGTATAAAAATAAAGAAGAAGTTATATCGGCATTTATCTATGAAAGTGAATAGGCCGCCAGGAACGTTGATTTTGCGTTATACAAGGGGAACAGGCTGTGTTGTATCCTGGGGATATTCTTATGTTCAAGAGCATTGGAACACGAGCCATGTTTTATCGAACTTTTGTGCGATTAGCGCCTACTAATTTTGATGGTAGTCCCATTTGACACAGCCATACCGCACACCATACAATCAGGGGAGAAGAATTGATATTGCCAACGACACATTACCGTCTGGTACTGGAAGACGAAAATTAAGGATAACCTCTCTATGCAACAACCTTCACAACGGCAGCCGGAACCGCTTCCCGAAGCGCGCCTGGTTGCCGATGGCATCTGGAAAATAACTGAGCCCATCCCGTTCCCGCTGCGCACCGTCAACTTGCACGCGCTCGTGGGCGATAACGGCGATTGGGCGCTGGTCGATACAGGCATGGGGACGCCGGACGCCCGTGCGGCCCTGGCTGCCGGGCTGGAGAAAGCGGGTCTGAGCATCGATCGCCTGCGCGCTATCGTGCTGACGCACCATCATCCCGATCATGTTGGCTTATCAGGCGAATTGCACGAGCGCAGCGGTGCTGCCGTTTATATGCATCCTATCGACGAGGCCAGCGTGCAGATCATCTGGTCAGGGACGATGCCCCGGCGCTTCCGCCGCGTCTCCGACTTTTTCGCGCAGCAGGGTGTCCCTGAGACCAATTTCTGGTTCACGGAGGTTGATCCCGACGCCATGCGCCGCATCATCAGCGTGCCGCCGCATGAAGCCTTTACGATGATCGAGGATGGACAGTATCTTGACCTGCTGGGCGAACGCTATCGCGTGATCTGGGTTCCAGGCCACGCTGACGGGCAGGTTGTGCTGTTCCGCGAGCGTGATGGTGTATTGCTGGCCGCCGACCATGTGCTGCCGCGCATCACGCCCAACATTGGCCTCTACTCCACGCATGATCGCCCTAACCCGCTCGACGATTATCTGAATTCGCTGCGCAAAGTTGAGCATTTGCCCGCGAACGTCGTCTTGCCGGGGCATGGCGAGCCGTTCGCTGACCTGGCCGGGCGCGTCAATGAGATCATCGAGCATCACGGGCAGCGCGAGATGCAGATCATCGCTATGCTGGACGAGGGGCCGCAGAACGCCTATCAGATTGCCTTAAAGCTTTTCGGCCACCGCATGAACAACAGCGAGGCGCAGCGCATGGCCGTGGCCGAGGCGCTCTCGCACCTGGAACACCTGCGCCTCGGCGGCCAGGTTGATCACTATCGCACCGAAGATGGCATCATCCTGTATTCGGTAGCGTAGTGCAGATTTTGCTTACAATTTACAAGCAACATGGCTTGCCTTAGATGTGGAAACATGGTATACTAATATCGATATATCAGGTTCACCAATTCCTATTCTGGCGATCAGGGGCCAGAAAGCGCAGGGCAGATCATGGCTATAAAGCCTACACTCTCAACAAACGACATATTATTATTGGCAGAAGCAAACGCGCCCATGTGTCCCCGCTATGAGCGCGCCATCCAACTATTGGGCAAACGCTGGACGGGACTGCTCTTAGATGCCCTTTTGCGCGGCCCGCAGCGATTTTGCGAGTTAACGAGCGCCGTCGAAGGTCTATCCGATCGCGTTCTCAGCGACCGCCTGCGCGAGCTGGAGGTCGAAGGCATTGTTGAGCGCATCGTGTACCCTCATATCCCGGTACGCGTCGAATACCAGCTCACAGAGAAAGGTAAGGCGCTTGCCCCTGTCGTTGACGCTATTCACGCCTGGGCCGAGGAGTGGGTCTCGCCGCTGCCGCAGTTGGAGGAGGTCGCTTCCTCGGATGAGCCTCAAGATTGCGCGAGCATCTAGCCCCAGAGCGACCGTAAATCCCTACCCGTAGGGCGACCCTTGCGGTCGCCCCTTGATCTTGCCCCCCAGCACGCTCGCCCTCATTCCGCGTCGCAGGCTGGTGCATGGAGGGTAGGGGCGACCCTTGCGGTTGCCCTTGACAAGACCCCACCCCCACGTCGCTCTTGACAAGACCACCCACCTTATCTTGACGCTTATTGGATGCCCCTTGCGCTTGCCCTGGCATAGGAATTATAGTATCTATATGGAGAATTTATGGGCGCCCTGGCGCATGGATTATATTGAACCGCAGGCCCCGCAGAGGCAGGGCTGCATTTTTTGCCTATTGCCCGCCGAGCGGCGCGACGCTGAAAACCATATTCTGTATCGCGGCGAGCATTGCTTTATAATGCTGAATCGCTACCCGTACAATAATGGGCATCTCATGGTGGCCCCCTTTGCCCATGTCGGCTCGCTCGATCTGTTGGAGGCAGCTACGCTGGCGGAGATGATGGGGCAAACGCAGCTTGCTCTGCGCGCTATCAATCAAGTTATGAATCCTGATGGCTACAATATGGGCATCAACCAGGGGAAAGTTGCCGGGGCCGGTTTTGCCGGACACCTGCATTTGCATGTCGTGCCTCGTTGGAATGGCGATACCAATTTTATGCCCGTCCTCGCCGATGTCAAAGTGATGCCGCAGCATCTCGACAGCGTCTACCAGGAATTAAAAAAGGCCATCAAAGTGGTTTTATAGGGGCTATCCTGCTGCACTGTGGTGGCGCAATGCATTGCGCCACCACAGTGCCATCTACATTACTCATCGTATCAATGCCGGAAATGGCGCCGCCCGGTGAAGATCATCGCCATCGCGTAGTGGTTCGCCATGCGGATAGCATCGACATCACGGATGGAGCCGCCGGGCTGGATGATCGCCGTTACACCCGCTTTGGCCGCCGCCTCGACGCCGTCATCGAAGGGGAAGTAGGCGTCCGAAGCCAGCACAGAGCCGCGCGCTCGATCTCCTGCTTTCTCGACGGCCAGCGTAACGCTGGTCACACGATTCATCTGGCCCGCTCCTACTCCGAGCAGGGCCAGTTTGTGCGCCAGCACAATGGCGTTCGACTTCACATGGCGCACGGCTTTCCAGGCAAAAAGCAGATCCGTCACTTCCTCCAGCGTAGGCTGGCGCTCGCTCATGACCGAATACTCGATCTCTTGCGCGCCGATGTAGTCCGGTGTCTGGAGCAGTATTCCGCCGCTCACGCTGCGCGCGTCGGGTCGTTGCGCTGCGAGTGCCTGCGTGTTGATCGACAGTGGTTCAATGGGGCTGTTCGTGGCGAGAATGCGCAGGTTTTTCTTCCGGCGCAGCACTTCAAGCGCTTCAGGCGTGTAGCCTGGCGCGATGATGGCCTCGTAGAAGAGTTGCGTGATTTCTTGCGCCGTCGCGTGGTCAACACGGCGGTTACAGCCGATGATGCCGCCGTAAGCAGAGATGGGATCGCCGGCATGGGCTTTCTTATAGGCATCGATCAGTGTATCGTCGCAGGCCAGGCCGCAGGGATTGGTATGCTTGATGATCACTACTGCCGGGGCCGTGAATTCACTGACGACGGCCAGCGCCGCGTCGAGATCGACGATATTGTTGAACGATAGCTCTTTGCCGTGCAGCGTTTCCGCTCCTGCCACGCTGGGCTGCGCGGTCGCGGACACGTTGTCCCCCCAGCGATAAAAGGCGGCTTTTTGATGCGGGTTTTCCCCGTAGCGTAGGGTCTGGATGCGCTGTAGCGGCAAGGTAAGTTCCGCGGGCAGATAGTCACCGGCTGGTTGCCGCAAATATTCGGCTATCGCCGTATCGTAACTGGCGGTATGCTGGAAGGCGATAGCCGCCAGTCGCCGCCGCGTCTCTATGCTGATCTCGCCCAGTTCGCCCCATTCCTGCATCAGCGGCGCGTAATCGGAGGGCCGTACCAGCACGATCACATCCTGGAAATTTTTGGCGGCAGCGCGGATCAGCGTGACGCCGCCGATGTCGATCTGTTCCTGCGCCTCACTCAGTGTCGTAGTTGGACGAGCTATCGTCTCGGCAAATGGGTAGAGGTTGACGATCACAATATCGATAGGCGTGATGTTGTGCGCCTCCAGTTCTTCCAGGTGCGCGGGATCGTCGCGGCGGGCCAGAATGCCGCCCAGAATGGCCGGGTGTAGAGTCTTGACCCGGCCATGCAGTATCTCAGGAAATTGTGTCAGGCTGCTCACGGACTCCGCCGCGATGGCCGCCTCTTTTAACATGTGCAGAGTGCCGCTCGTCGAGAAGATGCTGACGCCGCGTTCCGCCAACTCCCTTGCCACATCTTCCAGCCCCTCTCGATTCGCGACACTGATGATTGCTCTCATTGGACTATCCTTTTTATGGTTGCCCTGCCTCGTCGATCAATGTTAATTCGTGTCGTAACTCGTCAAGGAACTCCTGCATAAAAGCGGTGCGTTCATTGGCGAGCTTGCGACCGGTCTCTGTAGCCATTGTATCACGAAGTTTAAGCAGCTTGATGAAAAAGTGATCGAGCATATACAGTTTGTCGTTGGGAGTGTGCCACTCGGCGAAGGGGTCTCCCGGATAATAACTGCGCGTCTGGGGCGTGCGCCGCACGGCGCCGGTGATGGCCCAGCGTGTGATGCCGACCGCTCCCAGGCCGTCGAGGCGATCGGCATCGCGCACGACGCGGGCCTCCAGCGTGCGCGGCTCGCTGCCGCGGCTGAAACTATGGACGGCGATGGCGTGCAGAACGGCTTCTTGCGTCTCGGCAGGGATAGCATGAGTATTCATCATTTCGCTAGCCAGCTCGACCGAAAGATCGGCGTGATGTCGCTGGTGAATGCTCTCAGGAACGCTGCGCCCCAGGTCATGCATCAGCGCGGCCAGGCCCGCGATAAAGGGGTTCGCGCCTTCTTGTTTCGCGAGATAAAGGGTAAGCTTGTAGACGCGCCGCACATGATCCCAACCGTGGGCAGGATCATCGACCCCGCTAAAGCGCAGTTCCACTTCGGAGTAGAACCGCGAAAGCAATTGCATTTCGTCTGAATCCGTCGCTGAAATTCCCATGGACTACCATCCTTCTTTTTCTCTCTCCTCTATATTCAATGAGCAAAAAGGGCATAATACACTGTGCCTGGAAAAGTGTTACCTCGATCTATGTATACAGAACACGCCTTCTTGAAAAATCACCCACCTGGGTGATGTATTATAGCACACGCCTGCTATACTTCGTTCTTATAAGGGCAAACACTAATAAGGGAAAACACCAAAGGAACCGCGTGTTTCTCCGTTGAATCCTCCCTGGGAAGGTGTGTTCCCTGTCGAAAGGAGTCGTGTATGCCTCGTAATCGTGCTACATCAAGGCGCGCCGGATCATCAATAGATTCTTCCTCTACCACTATTATGAAAAGCTACCCAGGAACGAAGACACTGATTGCCGACGAAACGGCGCGGCTTGCTCACCTGCTAGAAGATGATACATTGGATGCTGCCCCTGCTTTTCAACGCACCCCGCTTTCGACGATCAAGGTGCTGCTGGTGGACGATCACGCCTTGTTGCGCGAGGGGCTGAGGCAATTGCTCGAACTGGAAACAGATATGCGTGTTGTCGATGAAGCGGATGAAGGCTTTGAAGCGCTGCGCAGGATACGGCGCGCCCGTCCTGACGTTGTGCTGATGGATATTCATATGCCCGTGATTGATGGCCTGGCTGTGACGCGGCAAATCGCGCACGAGTTTCCCGCGCTGCCAGTGATTATGCTAACGATGCGCCACGAGCAGCAGCAGGTGATCCAGGCGATAAGCAGCGGCGCGAAAGGCTACCTGCTCAAAAGCGCGTCGTCCCAGGAGGTAGTACAGGCAATCAGAATAGTCAGCCAGGGCGGAGTCTATATCGAACCGACGCTGACCGGCGCGATTGTCAGCGAGGTGCGCCGCCTTTCGGCAAATACGCCAGGTGGTCAAAGTCTCAACGCGCTTTCGGAGAAAGAGATTGAGATTTTGCGCTGTGTCGCGCTGGGCATGAGCAACAAGGAAATCGCTGATCGGCTGGCCTACGCGGAAAAGACGGTGAAAAACTACCTTTCGGTGATCTTTCAGAAGCTGGCGCTGCGCGACCGCACGCAGGCCGCCATTTTTGCGCTGCGCCAGGGATTGCTGCCCGATGAATGATGAAGAAGTGATAGGCAGATGTGGCGGGGTTGTCTCCACACTTACGATTCTGTGGATGTGGCCGCGAGGTCGTGCAGCAATTCCTGGAGCCAGGCGAGCAGCGAGCGCGTCTGGTAGATGCGCTCGCGCAGCACCACGAGATCGAAGAAGATCTCATCGTTCAACGGTTCTGTCACGGTCTGTGGGACATGCCGCGCCTCGAGCTGCTCTAAAAAGACGCGGCAGGCGGCGATTTGCTGCTCGATCAGGCGCGTGGTTTCGCGTGGGACATAACGCTGCACAAAATAGAGCTTGATGAGGAACAGGATGCGGATTTCACGCGGTCGCACGAGAGGCTCGGTGAGCCAGTCGGTAAAGGTGTGTTGGCCCGCGTCGGTGATATGAAACACTTTGCGCGGCGGGCGTGGCCCCTGCTCTTCCATTTGAGCTTCGATATAACCCATGCGTTCCAGCTTTTTCAGGAAGGCGTACATCTGGCTCATTTCGAGATGAATGATCTGGTGCAGGATGCCCTTCTGGAATTGCTGGAATAGCTCATAGCCGTGCATGGGCTGGCTTTGCAGCAGTCCCAACATGGCATATTCGGCTGGCTCGGTGATCTGCATAGCTGCTCCTCATATGTTGTCTGTCGGTTGCCATTATAGAGGATCAGAGGGCGGTGTGGCAACAAAATGAGATAATTGTTTGGTAATTTGATGAACTAAATGCTATACTGGTTCCGTGAGTCACAGAACCAGTATAGCATTTAGTTCATTAGAGAGAATCGCATATGCAACAGGTAAACGAACGTGAGGCGTGGAAACGTATGGCCGGGGAAGCCGCCGCGGCGCTCATCGAAAACGATATGGTGGTTGGCCTCGGCAGCGGCTCAACCGCCGAGTATCTGGTGCGCGCTCTCGCCTGGCGGCTCAAAGAAGGTTTGCATATTGTAGGGGCTGTTCCCTCTTCCAATGCGACCGCCGCGCTGGCCGCGCAACTGGGCATTCCGCTGACCGATCTGGATACCTATCCCGAACTCGATATTGATATCGACGGCGCGGACGAGATCGATCCCCGGCTCTCTCTGATCAAGGGCGGCGGCGGCGCTCTGCTGCGCGAGAAGATCGTAGCCTCAGCCGCGCGCCGCTTCGTCGTCATTGGCGATGCCACCAAACTAGTTGAGCGTCTGGGCCTGCATATGCCGCTCCCCATCGAGATCATTCCCTTTGCCGCGGCCCCGATTCGGAAGAAGTTGGAGAGCCTGGGCGCGAGCGTTCAGGTGCGCCATAGCGCCGACCGTGTGTTCATCACCGACAACAGCAATATGATCCTCGACTGCTCATTCCCCGGTGGCATCACTGACCCGGTTGAGATAAGTGGACGCCTCAAAAGCATCGTCGGCGTTGTCGAGACTGGCCTGTTCCTGCACATGGCCGAGCAGGCGCTTATCGGCGGGCCGGATGGAGTGCGGGTGATCACGTCAGAAAACCGAGGTGGCAGCGATGGACGTCATTGAGACGGTACAGGGCATGATTGATGAACGTGTAAGATGGGAGGCGAAGGAGGGTGGCCTGGTTCCTACAATGGGATATTTGCACGAGGGGCATCTTTCGCTGGTGCGACGCGCGCGCGCAGAGAATGACGTGGTTGTGGTCAGTATCTTTGTGAATCCGACGCAATTTGGCCCGCGTGAAGACCTGGAACGCTATCCGCGCGATCTGCCGCGCGACCTGCAATTGCTCGAGGCGGCAGGCGTCGATGTCGTTTTTGCGCCGACGAAAGTGGAAATGTATCCGGCAAATTTCATTACCTATGTCGCACCAGAAGGATTACTGGCTGAAGTTGCCGAGGGAGCTGAACGCCCCGGTCATTTTCGCGGCGTTGCCACAGTTGTTCTCAAGCTATTTGAAATCGTGCGCCCCCAGCAGGCATATTTTGGACAGAAAGACGCGCAGCAAGCCGCCGTCATCGCCCATTTGATCGAGGATTTTCACCTGCCGATTACGTTTCATGTCATGCCGACCATCCGTGAAGTCGATGGTTTAGCCATGAGCAGTCGCAACGCCTATCTCAGCGCCGCGGATCGCAAAGCTGCATTGAGATTGTATCAGGCGTTGCAGGCGGGACGTCGCGCCTTTGAAACGGCGGCGGGCGCTGATTCCACGCTAGTCGTTGAAGCCATGCGCGAGGCGGTTGCCGCTGAACCTCGCGTGCGCCTGAGCTACGCCGAGGTCAGGCATCCCTACAGTTTTGCTCCCTTAGAAGTTCTCCAGGCTCCGGCCCTGCTTGCCATTGCGGCGCATGTTGGCCCGACGAGGCTCATCGATAACGTGCTTTTGCGCGCTGATGGCAGTTGGGATATGGGCATCATGGGAGGTCATGAACAACGTTGAGGCGGTGCGCGCTTCTTCTAATCGTAGCGTTTTGCTCTTGTGCATTGAGAAAGGAATGACCATGCGGGACAAAGTAACTGTACCTGCGATTCTGGCTCGCAAAGGCGGGGCCAAACTGACGATGGTGACGGCCTATGACGCCCCGATGGCGAGTGTTGCCGACCGCGCTGGCGCTGATATGATTCTGGTAGGCGACTCCATGGGCAATACGATATTGGGCTTTGAGGATACGCTTCCCGTGACTGTGGATATGATCGTACATCATACCGCGGCGGTAACGCGCGCGCGCCCCGGCGCGCTGGTGATCGCGGATATGCCCTGGTTGAGCTACCATCTTTCTGTGGAAGAAACTGTGCGCAACGCCGGGCGTCTCGTGCGCGAAGCCAGGGCCGAGGCTGTGAAACTGGAGGGCGGGCGCAAACGGCTGCCCATGATCGAGGCGATCCTGGCGGCTGAGATTCCCGTGATGGGCCATCTCGGCCTCACGCCGCAGTCGATCCACCGCATGGGCGGCCATCGCGTTCAGGGCAGGCAACTTGACGCGGCCCGCGAATTACTCGCGGATGCCCGCGCCCTGGCGGAGGTAGGCGTCTTTGCCATCGTCCTCGAAGGTATGCCCGACGCGCTGGCCGCGGTGATTACGGAAAGCGTGCATGTGCCGACGATTGGTATTGGCGCAGGCCCATCCTGTGACGGCCAGGTGCTGGTGTTTCATGATGTGTTGGGCTTCGGAGAGGGCCGTATGCCCAGGTTTGTGCGACAATACGCGCACCTGGGCGAGGTCGCCACCGAAGGGCTGCGTCGTTTCTTCGCCGATGTGCAGTCTGGCGCCTTCCCCGCCAATACCGAGAGCTATCACATGGATGAGACGGCGGCTCGCGAATTGAGAAATGAGCAAGGAGACTGAGCAATGGCGCGTATCTACCATGATGCCGATGCCGATTTTGAACTCATCAAACAGAAGCGTATAGCTGTGATCGGCTTCGGCAGCCAGGGACACGCGCACGCCCTCAACCTGCGCGATAGCAACTGCGAAGTGATCGTCGGATTGCCGCTGAATAGCCGCAGTCGGGCGCGGGCGGAGGCGCAGGGTTTTCGCGTCATGACGACGGCGGAGGCGGTGCAGCAGGCTGATGTCGTTGCCCTGCTCTTTCCTGACGAACGGCATCGCGAGGCGTATGAGCGGGAGATTCGTCCCTATCTGAGGCCGGGTATGCTGCTGCTGGTCGCGCATGGCTTTAGCATCCATTACGCGCAGGTTGTGCCGCCGCCGGAGGTCGATGTGGCGATGGTTGCCCCCAACGGCCCTGGCGCGATGGTGCGCCAGCTTTTCCTTGAAGGGCTGAGTACATTGGCGATCTGGGCGGTCTACCAGGACGCGAGCGGGCAGGCGGAAGCGCTGTCCCTCTCTTACGCCGCCGCGCTCGGCTGCACGCGCGCTGGCGTGATTCGTTCGACGTTCGCCGAGGAGACGGAGACCGATCTGTTTAGTGAGCAAGTGGTCCTCTGCGGCGGTGTTACGGCGTTGATTCGCGCCGCATTTGATACCCTGGTGAACGCTGGCTATCAGCCGGAAATTGCCTACACCTGTTGTTTGCACGAACTGAAGCTGACGGTGGACCTGCTGCACCAGGGCGGCATCAATCACATGCATCGTTCGATCAGCGATACTGCCGAGTATGGCGATTATGTGACGGGGCCGCGCATCATTGATCAGCACGCGCGTGCCGCGATGGAGGGAACGCTGCAAGATATCCAGAATGGCACGTTCGCGAAAAATTGGGTGTTGGAGAATATGGCAGGCCGTCCCGCTTTCCTGGCAACGCGCCGCGCCTTCGCGGCACATCCCATTGAAGAGGTGGGCAGCGAAGTACGTGCCATGATGCCCTGGCTCAAAGTCCCATAGGGGCCGATTTATCGCGCCCCCGATTTATTGCGCTTTGGGCTGATCGCTCCCTGCACTAGCGCGGCTTTTCGCCCCACGCCGAGAGAAAATACAACACCGCGCAATAATCGGGTTCCATCATCTCTTCCATTGCTTGTTGGTAGAGCCGTTCAGCTTCTTGTGGTGTTATGACACCCATTCTGACAAGGTAGGGTTGTCCTAGCTTAAAACCAACCATCAAATTTTGGTATTGGCCGAGATACTCTTTGGTTTTTGCCGACGAATTCAGGGCGTGAGCCGCCTGCTGAATATGCTGAATCCCGGCGTCACGCAAGAACCGTTCCAGCATAGGCGTCATAGCCACTTGCCAGCCAGTTGGAGAAAAGCTTTGTCCTGCTTTGTACATAGCTTTTGCAAGTAACTCGCTCATTCTATCAACCGCAAAACTATTGCTGATCGTA
>DATLSW010000128.1:0-17560 GCA_035533955.1 Ktedonobacteraceae bacterium
AAACGCGCCGCTCCCGCGTGTTTCAGCAGCAAGGTGCGCTGCTCGTTCGTGAGGTCAAGCTCCGTTTTATAGCCACGTACCACCTTCATGCTACTCGTCCTCTTCTTTCATCGCCTGTTCAACACATTGCTTGATCTTCTCCGCGTGCCGTTTGCGGGCGTCTCCGTCCGTAGCTACGAGCGGCCATGCTGGTAATCACACTCACGAAGTCATCGACCAGTTCATCGCCTCTTGTGGTTGAGTTGGTTCCCGTATCATCACGGTACCGGTATCCAGTTGATAGGCGTCGAGCTTGCCAGACTTCCACCAACGAAAAGCTGTCTTGTAGCTGACGCCCATCTGTTTTGCATAAGCGCTTCATCTCATAGGGAGAGAATAGCACAAACGCCTATGAATGTCAACATTTTGTGAAACGAGTTATCGCCCTCTATAACATGTATACGGCACAACCAGCAACGTGTTCTATGCATAGCTAAAAGTACGGGCAAATGCGGGGCAGAGCTTACGCCCCTACTGAACTTGACCAATTTCCCGCCGAAGGCCGATATATTGACATATTTGCGTGTCCAGTATAATGAATATATAGATGTTGTGATTATGTGGAGTGAGGAGGATTATTATATGGAACAGGAACAATCACAGCCAATCTTCATGCCGCCGATGGCGCGCATCCCGCAAATCCCGCCGCAGCAGGTGGCAGGCAATCGCCGGGTGTATGGCGCGTTGAAAACTAGCCAGTTTGCTTCCCCACGCTATTCGGCGCCACTACGTTATACCCTTATCTCCAGGCAGTACCCGGCGCCACCGCTCTATCCGGTGGCGCAGCATTGGGAGGCGCAACCCGCGCCGCTGCCGGAGACGCCCAGACCCCAGTTGTTCGCGATTACCCCATTATCTCCCTGTGCCGACGAGCCATCAGCGCAAACCGGATCTATCGTGGGAGCGTCACGCACGCCCCCGTACCGCATCCCCGGTGAGTGGAGGCGCGAAGCCGAACCAGGGATCAGCGAAACGTTGCTCGGCTGTGCCATCTTATTGCTCATCGCTGTCTTCGCGCTGATAGTGACGTACTTCTTACTGGTGTGATGAAGCGCTGGGATGCTTATGCAGCGCATAGCATCCCAGCGCTTCATCACACCAAACCCCTTTTATCATTTGCACCTCTGAACCTCTCCCTGATACAATGAAAGATACACGCGCGGGCTGGCTGATTGTAGCATAAGAGCGATATGATTAGTTCGCGTCGATAGTATGGATTATGAAAAGAATCGCCAGGGCTGGTTCTGCCTGGATGCTCATTGCATGGCTGTACCTGACCGTCGCCTGTCGCTACTGGCGCTGGCATATCCGGCTCTGGCTCAAGCAATGGCATATTCATGGCAATGAAAGCACACCTGTTACAATGAAACAACTGTTACTGTTTATTCGGCACGGCGAATCGACCTGGAACGCTGATGGCTTGTTGCCTGGGCAACTTGAGGGCATCGCGCTGACCGACAAGGGCTGCAAGCAGGCCGCCGTCCTCGCTGATTCCCTGTCCGCCCTCCCAATCAGTGCGATCATCAGCAGTCCGCTGGAGCGCGCGAGCGAAACTGCCGCTATTATCGCCGAGGGGCGCGGCTTGACGATCCAGCTTGAGCCGCGACTGATGGATACCGATATCGGTCGTTGGGCTGGGAAAAAGCACGATGAACTCGGCAAGACCGATCCTGAGTGGAAAGCCTACGTGCAGAACCCGGCGGTCGCGCCGGAAGGCGTCGAATCGTTTCCTACGGTGCAGCGGCGCGCCCTGGAGGCCGTCGAGTATTGGCGCAAGCAAGAACATGCCGGGAAATATATTGTTTTTGTCTCTCACGCTGATGTGATCAAAGTGCTGATTGCTCATTATACGGGGCTGGACGCCGCGCTGGCCGGAAAAATGCTGATCGAGAATGCCTCGGCCAGCGTTGTCCTGATCGACGACGAAGCTGTTCAGCCGGAGCGCGTCATTGCCATCGGTTGGGCGCAGCATCCGGGCTGGCTCAAGCCCATTCTCGAAGAAGAGAAGAACGAAACCGCAAGTCCATTGCCCGATGGAGGACAAACCACGTAGAGATTGTCGTTTTATGAAGGGATGTTTCGTATGTTTGATCCGCGTGACCCATATGATCGTTACTACTGGCATTATGAGTCCAGGCGGCCCCTGTCGGTGGCACAGATCATCGCCCTGGGCAGCGTTGATGCCCAGGGCGCCGCGCTCGCCTGGGCGCTGCTTGAGCAGCGCGTCTCGCTGACCGTGGCCGGCCCGACCGACCCGCAGGCAGGCATCGGCAAAACGACGACGCTGAACGCGCTGCTGCAATTTTTACCCGAAGGCACGGCGCTGGCCTACATGTCCGGCATGTACGAGACATTCGCTTTTACGCACCTGCCCGATATCGATCCCGACAACACCTACGCGCTCTGCAACGAGGTTAGCGATCACCTGCCCATCTACATGTGGGGGCGCGTGGCCCGCCGCTATCTCGCGTTGCCGTCGCAGGGCTACCATATCGCCACCAGTGTTCATGCTGACACCATCGAGGATGTCATCAACATGTACCACCATGACCTGCGTTTGCCGATTGAGAGCGTGCGCCGCCTGGGTCTGGTGATCAACATGGGGCCGGTCGGCTACAGCTACCCGATGCGCCGCCGCTGGTTCACAACTCACTTCTTGCGGCCCGACGCCGATGCCGCGCGCCCGGACGAGATCATCCCCGTGCCGCTCTCGCTATGGAATGAGGTCGATGATACCTTCCTGGTTGCCGATCAGGCTACTCTGGCTGAGCTGGCGCCGTGGGTCGGCCTCTCGCCAGAGGAATTGTGCGACGCTGTGCAGCGCCGTACCGATTGCCTGCGCGCGCTCTCCCAGGATGGCGCAGCCGATCCCACGCGCATGTACGACGCCATCCAACAACTGCGCAAACGCGAACAGAAGCGCAAACGCTCATGATTCAAGGAGGATTACCTGTGTACACTCAACAACTCATGACAAGCGAAGGGCGCTGGCCGCGCATTTGCCATGCACAAGGTTAACAATCGAATAACAGAGGAGCAATTTTCAGTATGAGTCTTTCTATCGCTATGCTCAGCGTCCATACTTCCCCCCTTGACAGGCCGGGATACACGAAGGACGCGGGCGGCATGAACGTTTACATCCGCGAACTGGCTCGCGAACTCGGCCAGAGCCGCGTTTCCGTTGATATCTTCACCCGTTGCACTAACGAACAGATGCCGCGCATTGTACAAATCAGCCCGCGCGTGCGCGTCATCCACATCAAAGCCGGTCCCGTTGCCGCCGTTCACAAAAATGCCCTGTACGACTTTCTGCCTGTGTTTGCTCAGCACGTCGATCAATTCAGGCGCGCGGAGGGCAAAACCTACGATCTCCTGCACAGCCACTACTGGCTTTCCGGCGTGGCCGCTATGCAGCTTGCCGCGCAATGGGATATCCCGCATGTCACGATGTTTCACACGCTGGCACGCCTTAAACAGCTTGCCCATCCCAACGAGCCGGAACCGCCGCTGCGCCTGCGCATGGAGCAGCGCATCATTCAGCACGCCGACGGCATCATAGCGCCAACGGCTGACGAGAGTACGCAGTTGATCCGACTCTGCGGCGCGCTGCCCGGCCAACTGCACGTTATTCCCTGCGGCGTCGATCTACGCCGTTTTGCGCCGCGCGACAGGCGGCAGGCGCGGGCCGCCCTCGGCCTCGCTTCAGACCGTCCTGTGCTGCTCTTCGCGGGCCGCCTTGATCCGTTCAAAGGCCCGGATATCCTGCTGCGCGCGGCAGCGCTGATGGAGGAAGACGCGGAGATTGTGCTGGTCGGCGGCAAGCTACAGCAGGACCATGACCTGGAACAACTGCGACAACAGGCGGCTGATCTCCAGATCGAGCAGCGCGTGCATTTCTTAGGAGCGCAGCCGCAGCAAGCCATGCCGTCCATCTACAGCGCCGCCGATGTGACCGTCATACCGTCCTACCATGAAAGCTTCGGCCTCGTCGCCGTCGAGTCGCTGGCCTGCGGCACGCCGGTGGTCGCCACACGGGCTGGTGGGTTAACAACGGTGGTACGTCACGGCGAGACGGGCTATCTCGTGCCGCGCTGCCCCGGCTTCTTCGCCGAACGCCTCGACGCCCTGCTGCGCGACCAGGATTCCTGGCAGCGCATGAGCCGTGCGGCGCGTCCATCCGTGCTGCAATATAGTTGGAGCAGCGTCGCCGAGCAGGTTCACGAAGTCTACGAGGAATTGATTGGAGCATGGGAAGAAGTGCCTGTCAATTACTAAAAATCCATCCTGGGCAACCACGCGGTTGCCCAGGATGGATTTTTAGTAATCTTTACCCTTGCAGGCTCAGCTCAAGCTGGAGGATGTCGTTGAAGTTGGGCGAACCCCAACCGGTCACGTAATCCCAGCCTTTGGTAGCCTTGTAGAACAGGTTATTGCCGGAGGTGATGTCGTTGTACGGGTGGAAGCTGCCGGGGTGATTGGCGAAGGTGTAGAATTCCGGCACGCCGCCCAGCGCGGCCTTGCCCTTCTGCTGCAACGCCTGATTCACCAGCAGCGCGCCCGCCGCCCAGATGGGAGCCGCCGCGCTCGTCCCACCGGCGGCGAGCCACGCGCCTTTATAATAGATCGCGATGTTGGGATACGCGGCAGCCGCGACATCGGGAACCTGGCGCAGGCCGTTGGGAGCCGTGACCGTGGGCGAAAGCGGGCCGGGCAGCGTCGTCACAAACGGCGCGCCGTTGTATTGCGTTGTTGTACCGAGGCCGGTTTGCCAGTTGGGGCGCTTGAAGGCGCTGTTCTGGCTCACGCCGCCGCCGCTGCCCCATTCGTTCTGGCAAAGCGGCGCGCCGTCGTTCTGTCCCCAGGCCGTCTCACTGGCGCGCTGGTTGTTCGCATTCACCTGCAAGTACGTGCCGCCCACGGCGATGGCTTAGGGCGCGCTCGCAGGGAACGAGGCAGAGGCCACGTTTTGCAGTCGCCAACTGAACGCGCCGCAGTCGCCGCTGCTGACGAAAACCGAAATGCCTTCGGCGGCCAGTACCTCCAGGCCGCGATTCACCGCCGCCATCTCGCTGGCGCTGAACGAGTCTTCGTATGTGCCGTAGCTGATGCTCAGAACCTGCACTTTATGATCGGTTGCCACGCGGTTGAGAACGTCCACCAGCGCCTGGGCAAAGGGCGTGTTGCTGGTATCGGCCTGGTAATCCAGGATCGTCGCTTGCGGAGCCAGCCCGGCGATCAGTTCCAGGTCCATTGCTGCTTCGCCCTCACCTGATCCTGCCGCCAGTTGCCCGTCCACGTTGATATTCTGGATATTGGGCGTGCCGAGGCCGACGCAAGCCGCGTAATTGTTCACGTCCTGCGGATTGTACGGCTCGCCGAATTCGGCTACGCCGATCGTCATGCCCTGACCCTGGTAGCCCTGCTGGTAGAGCTGGCTTATTTGATAGGCTCCCGCCAGCTTATCGCGCGTCAGCGTCTGCTTCGCGCCGTAGCTGCTGCAATTGCCCGCGTTGCCGACTTGCGAACTTTGCGCCAGGCCGAACGGCGGCTTCGGCAGCGTGATCGCAAAGTTATCCAGGCCGACAACGGAAGCTACGTACTGTCCAACCGACGCGGGCAGCGTGGGATTACCCTCCTGCAAGAAGAACGTTTGCCCGGCGACCGTATACTGCGTCAAAGTGACATGCAGCGTGCGTTCAATTGTCGCCACAGTGGCGTGAACTTTGATCGATGAATTGAGCGCGTTGGTTGTGTCGATACTGTAGCCGTTCTGCTGCAACCAGTTCGTCACGGTCTGCACCTGGGAAGCAGAGAGCGCGTAACGCTGCACAATCTGAGCGGGCGTGAGGAACTGGTGATAGGAAGAGGAACCCGGCGTGTACATCTGCGCCACATCTTGTGTCAGCGCGGTTTCGTTATAGATGAGATTGAAGGTCAATGGCTTGACCTCGTTTTGCGGCAGTGGCTTGCCGCCGGAGGGCTTACCAACGCCAGTTGGCTTGCTTGCCACCGGGTGCGATGGCGCGGCGGTGGGCGTTACTCCTTTTGTCGCGCTGGGGATACTCGTACTGGTCGCATGCGATGGCCCCCCGAACAATGAGCAGGCGCTCATCAACAGGCTCACTACCATCAGGCCCAGCAGGATGCGCAGAGGGAAGCGGGAAGATTGTGCGCTTTTTTCTCTCATACTCTGTTGCCTTTCAATTATTGATATGCTGTTTAGTTGTACGCTTGTACGTTTGAAATTTTATCGCCATTGGAAATCCATTATAGCAACTCGCTTATCTCTAGTATAGTGGGTAATGGCAGAAAAAGCTGTGAGCCAATGCATACTCTCGCAGTGAGTCGTCTCATCGAAATTTCGGCGAATTTTCTCAAGGTTACAAAGGCCTCACAAGGGAAACTGGCGGCAAATTGACACAAATTGGGATGGACTTTTCTCCGTTCCTGTGGTATAATCATGTCAATCAGTAAGGAGATTTCCAGTCACTTGTCCACGGCCTGGCAATCGGCAACGATTGTCCGAGCTAGAATATATGGCCGCTTCTGGCCGGATGAGGATAGAGATACAGACACATGGAATTAGACTCATTGGAATCGCATACAACGTCATCGTCGGCTACGGCGGGCGTTCAAGCAATACATCCAGACACAACGCACCAGGGATCATTCAGCTTGCCCTGGTGTCTTTTTATCTCATAATTATTTCGCGCACTGGACGCCGCGCTCATCGATCCATATCATTCATGAGCCAGTTCAATCAGCTCTCCCTCTGAGAGCAAGGTCGTTTTATGAAAGGAGGTAGACGTTACAACCGCTTTCAAGAATGAAGCAAAGTAGTTTCTGGCTAGTCTTGAAAACCACCATACCAGTTGCGCGGCTACTTGACGAAGATACGCCTCTCGCTGAGCTAAGGAAAGCGATGCGTAGATAACATATGAACAAGTGGACACGGAGTGGTTGCTACAAACTAAGGAGGATTTTGGATCATGAATTCAAGTATGATCAACAAGATCGCAAAAGCCAAACGCTATGCGGAAGAACCAGAACGCATTCAGTTTACTCGCTTTGAGGCCACGTTCCGGGGCGAAAACGATACTCATATCACGAGATTCGACAATGGCGAGTGGACCTGTACCTGCCGCTTCTTCCAGGATTGGGGAGATTGCAGCCATACGATGGCAATGCAGCGTGTGTTGGGCGTCACTATTCCATCTGCCTATCGGCACGGTATCCCTTCTGGAATAGGTACCAGCCCACTCGTACACTAACCCGGCCCTGACAATCGCATACGTGGCTTTGAGGTCAATACCGCCTCTACAAGCCACCCGAATAATAGAAAGAAGCCCTGAGTGAAAGCGAGCTCAGCGCTTCTTCATTTTTGGCTTATTTTCGCGATCGCCATCTTTTCCCGTAGGGGCGTGGGCTTGCCCCGCCCTGGTGAGCAATATATCTGGCAATCGGGCGGGGCAAGCCCACTTTATTTTCGCGGGAATGCTAATACCCAATCCCCGGCACGAAGTGCAGGATGATGATCACCGAGAACATGATGATCGCCAGGATTGCGATGACCATCAGATCGCGGCGCACATAGGCATAGTGTTCCGGGGTAATCAAAGCTGCTCCTGATTTTTGCTGCGCTCGCTGCGTGGCCTGGCGGCGAGCGGCAAGGCGGGCCGCCGCGCTTCCTTTGGGCAACGCGTCGCTGCCATTGCTGCTCTCTTTTGCCTCGACAATGACCGCTTCCGCGATCTCCTCTTTCACCGCTTCTTTTGACGCGACGGTGCTGTCTACTGTGGCCGCGCGGCCAGCCCTTGCGCGCGCTCGTCGCGACGCGGCGCTGCTCCGCGTGCTGGCGCTGCCTGCCACACCATTACTGATTGGCTGTTGCTCTTGCTCAACAATCGACGCGGTTTCCTGGCTATCTACTGCCGCGTCGCTAGCGGAAATGGCTTCCGGGCTGTTGCTCTCCTCTGGCGGCGCTTCCGCCGCTGAGGGGCGCACTACTTCGAAATGCTTCTGTACGCGCGGCCTGTTGCGTTGTTGCGCCGCGTTCTTTTTTGGCATCGTTTCCTCGCTTCTTATACGGTAGAGACCTGGTTCCTCTATGCGTCGTACCGGCATGATCTCTTTGCTCTATCAAATACAATGATTACTTACGCCATATTTCGCAGTCATTATACACGATTAAGGCTATCTCGTCGAGTGGTTTGATGGTTATTTTCTCTGACGGATTATGCTGGTATCCACGGGATGTCAGCATAATCCGTCAGAGAAAATGCTTCCCCCTTGACTGATGTTCTTTCTTCCCCTACACTAAGCGCCAGAAAAGCGGGAGAACGGAGCGTATTTTATGACTCAGCACCCAGAGCAGACGGACTGCTTCCTTTGCACGCTTGACCAGCGTCGCTGCGCAGTTGAGCAGCTTTCCGGGCGCGTCTTCGCCGCGCGCGAACGCATCATCAACGGCGAATCTTTGCCCTTTATCACCATTGACATTGGTACTATCCTGGTTTCTCTCGCCCTGACGGGCCACTATCGCAGTCTCGTCAAACAACTGGCAGGCGTTGACCTGCGAACGCACCGGCTTATGCTGCGTGTCTATCACTTGCCCAACGCGCCGGTGATCGGCGAATACAAAGATCGCCCGCTTCATCGCTATACGGCCAATAGCTATACCCTGGCCGTGCTGGAACCGGACACGTTACTGAACATCACCGACCTCAGCCAGGCTGATTATTGCTCGCGCCAGTACCTGATCCAGCGTCTCGCCGCCTCGCCGCCATCGGCCGCGATGATACGCGGCAACCTGGTGCATTACGCCTTCAAAGAACTGCTCAAAGCCTATGACCGCGGCGATCTGGAGAACGGTCACAATGACTCAGCGCCCGCGACGCCGCTTGACGCGCTTACTCGCTATATCGAACAAGCTCTGATGCAGAATAGCATCGATATGGCGCTGGCGCATGTCTCTGCCGAGGCCATGCGCGAGGACGTGGCTCCGCACCTGGAAAGTCTTGCAACGTGGTTCGAGCATCAGAGTACTACGCTGTGGGACGCGCCGCCGGCCTTTGCGGGAGAGCATGACGAGGATGAAGACGCGGCGCAAAATCGCAACCAGGTGCGCGCCGAAACGTTCCTGCTTGCTCCAGAAATCGGTTTGCGCGGACGGCTCGATCTTTTCTGGCAGCAGGCCAGCCGCCAGCGTTTCCTGGAACTGAAAACTGGCGGCGGCTCGAATCTACCCAAATCCAGTCACCGCTCCCAGGCGCTGGGCTATCACGCTCAATTGGCCGTGCGGCGCGATCCGAAAGCGAAAAGAGCATTGGCTACGCTGCTTTATAGCGGGACGCCGGGCGAGGCCGAAGCCCACGGCGTGCCGTTCGATATTCGCAACATGCAGCGCGTCAACGAACTGCGCAACCTGCTTGTTCTCAGCCACGTCACCGGTATTCCCGCCGCGCCTCCTGGCCCGTCGCGCTGCGCCAAATGCGCCGTGCATCAGCAATGCTGGCAGGTGTCGAACTTGCTCGGCTGGCAGCCGCCGGAGCTGGATGAAGAGCTACAGCAGGAATACCGCCGCGCTGCCTGCTCCGAGGCCGACCGCGCCTTCTTCGCGAAATTTTATCACCTGCTGCGTCTGGAAGAGCGCGAGGGCGAGCGGCAACTGGCCCTGTTGTGGCAGGAAAACACTGCGGCGCGCTGCCAGCGCGGCGCGGCCATCAGCAATCTGGCGCTGCTTACGACGAAGAGCAACGGACGGGGCGAATGGCTGCTCACTTTTGCTTGCGACAACCAATCCGAACTGCGCGAGGGCGATGAAATCCTGCTCAGCGACGGCAATCCCATCACCGGCAGCGTGGTGACGGGAACGATCACGGCAATCAGCGCGCGCTCTCTGACCGTTTGGATACCTGAACTTATCGCCAATCCTACGCTCATCGACAAGTACGCCAATAATACTGTTCATACGCGCACCACGCAGAACCTCTATCGCTGGCTGCACGTCGCTGCGCGCCTGCGCGATCTCGTCGCTGGCCGCGCGCGCCCATGCTTTGACGACGCTTCCATACCGCCGCGCGCGGACTTCAACGACGAGCAAAATCTGGCTGTGGCGCGGGCTGTGCAGGCGCGCGACTATCTGCTGATCCAGGGGCCGCCCGGCACAGGCAAGACCAGCGTCATCGCGGAGATCGTCAAACGCCTGTGCGGGCAAGGACAGCGCGTGCTGCTGGCCGCCTTCACGAACCAGGCCGTCGATAATATGCTGACGCGCCTCGACGCCGAGGGCTTTCACGACTATGTGCGTCTGGGTCACGAGCGCAGCGTGCGCGGCAATGTGCAGGGTCGTTTGCTGAAAAACATGATCACGTCAGGCGCTGATCCTGCGTCTGCTATTCATGATCTCTTAGACACAACGCCGGTGATTGCCTCGACCACGGCGACATGGTCATCTGACAAATACGATCTGCCATTTGCCAGGCAGAACGGGAATGATCAATCCGGCGCGTCCCAGATGTTCGACGTGGCAATCATCGACGAGGCTAGCCAGTTGACCATGCCGGCCATCCTCGGCGCGCTGCGCTTTGCCCGTCGATTCATCCTGGTGGGCGACGAGCAGCAGTTGCCGCCGCTCGTGCTGAGCAAGGAGGCCGCCGCGCAGGGCCTCTCCGACTCGCTGTTCAGCTCTCTCAAACGTCTCGACAGCGACACTCTGCAAGTGCAGCCAGACGTGAGCAGCGCTTGCGTCTCGCTCACCACGCAGTACCGCATGAATCGCTGGATCTGCAATTTCTCCTCGAAGGTTTTCTACGATGGCAGGCTGATCGCCGCCGCGCCCGTTGCGCAGCGCGTGCTGGATGTGCCAAAAACGGGCGAGTGGCTGACCACGGAGTCGCCAGCGATCACGCGCGCGCTGCAACCGGGCTATCCCCTGGTCTTTGTGGATGTGCGGGACGAAGATAACCGCGCTCCCAAAAGCAGCAGCGCCGAGGCGCGCGCCGTGCGTTCCCTGGTGCAAGGTCTGCTGGCGCGCGGCATCACCGAACGCGACATTGGCATCATCGCGCCATACCGCGCGCAGGTTGCCAATATCCGCCGCCACCTCTTCAGCGATGATGTAGAGAGCGATTGGTCGGCGCTCTCTTCTGAAACACCTATGAGCGTCGATACCGTAGATCGCTTTCAAGGAGGCGAGCGCATGGTGATCATCATGTCCTTCGCCACCACCAGCGCGCCCGAAGCCAGCAGCCAGCTTTACGACTTCCTTACCAATCCCCATCGCCTGAATGTCGCCCTGACGCGCGCGCAGCACAAGCTGCTCGTCGTGGGCTGCGCGCCTGCCCTACGTAATCTGCCCTATTTCGGGCGGCTGATCGCGTACTGCGAGAGCATGAAGACGGTGATTGGCTAACATTACCAGAAGACGTTACCCGAACGGGCATAGCCATTTCCCCAAAATACTCAGCCCGCGTGATATTTTTTTCTCGTGCCGCGATGCATTGATATCAAATCCGGTTGAACACTGACAGTAACGTAGCTGCGCACAATTGATTGCGCCAGTATCAACACCTCTGGCGGTTGACTGGCGCAATCAATTACGCAGCTACACACTGAATCTGGTATTACGCCCGTGTCGCCAGTTGCTTGTGCAGCATAGACAGAGGATCAGAAGGACTTGTCATAGTGAGCGCGGCGTAACAGGCGCGCTCCAACGTCGTCGGCGTATCTTCCTGCGCGTGGATGCCCTGGAGGATGATTGCTACCGCGTGTTCAAGGTTCATAGCGATGTGAAACGGACCGTTTGCCTCGTGATAGTGGTCGCGGAACTGTTCTACGCCGAGGCCCGTCAGGACAAGGATCGGGCGCACGCCGGCCGCTAGACCAGCGCGCACGTCGGTTATGCTGTCGCCGACAAAGACCGCGTCGCTCAGGTCTACGCCGAGTTCGTCGCGGGCGCGCAGCAACATACCGGGGCGCGGCTTGCGACAGCAGCAGTCGCCGTCTTTGGAATGAGGACAATAGTAGACTTTTTCGATAGCGCCGCCATCCGCGGCAACTTCCGCGATCAAGCGTTGATGTATCTCTTCAACTGTCTCTACCGACAGTAGCCCGCGCGCTACCGCCGCCTGATTCGTACACACGATCACCCGATGACCCGCTCGTGTCACCTGGGCGATAGCCTCACGCGATCCTGGTAGGAAGCGGTATTCTTCCCAACTTTTGACATAATCCGATCGGTTCTCATTTATAACGCCATCTCGATCAATAAATATGGTTGACACCAGACACCTCGAACAATGGATTTACCTTGAGTAGCTTACTTTCCTACTATACCCCTTTACCGTTAAAGAATAGTTGAGAGACGATATGAACATGGTTGAGATTTCGCCATAAAGCGGCAGAGTTCTTAACCTGTTGCGCCAATTCTGCTCATCCCAGGCGTTGCCCATGTCGCTTATAGTATAGTAGTATCATGAAACGCGAAACCCAACGTCATTAGGAGAGAAGTGTCATGGGCAAGATCCTCGTTGTCGGCAGTCTTAACATGGATGAGGTGGTGCGCGTCCCGCGCGTCCCGGCCATTGGCGAAACGCTGCTAGGGGCTGGTTCGCTCAAGCTGGTTCCCGGCGGCAAGGGCGCGAACCAGGCCGTGGCGATGGCGCGCCTGGGTGCGTCGGTCACGATGGCCGGGCGCGTCGGCAGCGATCCCTTTGGCGAACGCCTCATCAGCGCGCTGCACGCCGATCAGATTGATACCGATCTAGTCGTTGTCGATAGTGAAGAGGCGAGCGGCGTGGCTTTCATTTTCTTAACTGCCGATGGTGATAACGCTATCGTGGTTGCTTCTGGCGCGAATATGCGCGTCGGGCGCGACGAGATACATATGGCTGCCATTCTACGAGCCATACCGAAGGCCCAGGCGCTGGTATTGCAGTTGGAAATTCCCCTGGACACGGTGAGCGCCCTGGTTGCCGCTGCCTATAAAGTCGGCGTCCCGGCTATTCTCAATCTCGCGCCGGCCCAGTCGTTGCCAAAGAACACGCTGCGCCAGCTTACTGCCCTGATTGTCAACGAAAGCGAGGCCAGCCTGTTGAGCGGTCAGCAGGTGGAGACGCTGGAAGACGCTCGCGTTGTCGCTACTGTCCTGCACGAACAGGGCATCTCGAACGTGGTAGTGACGCTGGGTGCGCAGGGCGCGCTGCTCGCCACGAGCGACGCGGGCGGCAAAACGCGGGTGATCCACCAGACCGCGCCGCGCGTGCAGGTCATCGATACCACTGCCGCCGGTGATTGTTTCGCTGGAGCCTTCACGGTCGCCCTGAGCGAGCAGCAGGCGTCGCCGGATGCCTTGCGCTTCGCGGTCTATGCCAGCGCCCTGAAAGTGACGCGCTTCGGCGCGCAGCCCGGCCTGCCCACCCGCGCCGAGGTGGATCGTTTCTTGAAAGGCGAACAGTAAACGAGGTAGACATGACACGTATCATCCTTGACACCGATCCTGGCATTGACGACGCCCTCGCGCTCTTCCTGGCGCTGGCCTCGCCCGAAGTGCAGCTCGAGGCCATCACCACGGTGAGCGGTAACGTCGGCGTGGATTTCACTACGTCGAACGCGCTGGCTTTACTTGAACTGGCGCGGCGCGCCGATATCCCCGTCGCGCGCGGCAGCGCGCGGCCCCTGCTGCGCCCGCCCGTCTACGCCGCTTACGTGCATGGATCGCGCGGCCTGGGCTATCTCGCATTGCCCGCGCCGGAGCGTTCGCCGGTGACGAGCCATGCTGTCGATGTGATCATCGAGACGATCATGAACGCGCCCGGCGAGATCGCGCTCGTGCCGATTGGCCCTTTGACGAATATTGCCCTGGCGGTGCGACGCGAGCCGCGCATCGCTGAGCGCGTGCGCGAGGTGGTGATCATGGGAGGCGCGCTGCGCGTGCCGGGGAATACTGCTCCAGCAGCCGAATTTAATATATTCGTCGATCCACATGCCGCCCATGTCGTCTTTCACGCTGGCTGGCCCATCCGCCTCGTCTCGCTGGATACCACTATGCAGGTAGAATTGCAGCGCGATCAGGTTGACGCGCTGGCGGCGAGCGGTAGCCCCGTCACCACGGCCATCAAACAGATGGCGGACTTCTATTTCGACGTCTTCGCGCCCGTTTACGGCGTCAGCGCGTTTCACATGCACGATCCGCTCTGCCTGGCCGCCGCCTTCATGCCCGACTTGCTGACCTGGGAGTCGGTCTATGTCGATGTCGAGTTGCAAGGCGCGCTCACCCTGGGCCAGACGGTGGCTTATTTTCGCGATCCCGACGCGCGCCCGCCCAACATGCAGGTTGCCGTGGCCGTGGCCGCCGACCGTTTCATGCAGTTGTTTTTGGAACGCATACGGGGGCGATTTGGCTAGCATACGGTTCCATTTTCCGTTACCTCTCAATCACCCTCTTCCTGGAGAGTGGGGGAATGGGGCTTTTTCATCTGTGCCAGTGCTTGCTCGCGCACGCCGTTCATCCAATCGTATTCGGCCTGCCATTGCTGCACGATGTGCTTCATGGTGCGCACCACATTCTCCAGAAACGCGGGACTCGGATGATCGGCCAACTCATAAACGAGACTTTCCATCTCTGATTGGACATGCAAGATGGTGGTTTGACAGTAATTGATGTAATGGTTCATCAGAAGCAGACGCTCATCGGAGCGTAATAAGTCGAGAAATCCCATCTTGTAGTGGAAGATTTTCTGGTAGTCTCCCAGGTTGGAAGATGTATCCATCATCAACTGGTGAAAGCGTTTTCGTCCTTCCTCGGTGATCGCGAACGTGCGCGCGCGGGGTGCGCTGCGCGCGGGATCGCGTTCCTGCGGCAAAACGGCAATGAGACCCGTCTGCTCCAGGCGCTTCAGAATGGTGGACAACGTCCCACTGCTGATTCTGGCCCAGGGACCGATCACATCGTTGGTAATTTTCATGATCAGATAGCCATGCATAGGCCAGCGCATCAATTGCGAAAGAACGACAAGTTCGTACATAGCTGCCTCAGCGCGTAACGTAGAAGCCGACCGCGTAAGAGATCGCGGCAAGCAGAAAGCCGACGGCCATTAACATCGAGCTGAAGCCTTGCCCTCCAAAGTTCATAAAGCTGGCCCCATTAAAACCGGCTCCCATGATGCCAATCAAACCGAGGATCGTGGTGATGATCCAGGCGCGCCGCCGGGCGGCAATCGCGAGTACGATCAGGATCAGCGATCCCAGGAAAAGCAGTAGCCCCACTATCACATGGAACAGTAACCACTGCGGGCCATGACCTAAAGCCCAGATCACTCCCTGCACGACTCCTACGAAGTAGTTCGAGGGATACGCGCCCGGATGGGCAGATGGTACTACGACAAAGAGGTTGACCGTCATGCCGATGAGGAATTGGGCGGCCAGCAGCAAGAGGGTGATGGCAGCGATAATGCGTAGCAGCGATGTCGATGGTGTTGCCTTGTTGCGAGATGATGTGCTTGCCAAAAGAACACCTCCTATTCGATAACAGTTTGTCATTGATGCAAAGTTATGGTTGATCCCTCTAAAAGCCTTTATCAATACCTTTATTAAAGCTATTCTAGCAAACAGTAGAGCCGTTTGTCAAGAGACGCACCGGCGCGGGTCTATGTTTGTCGGGTGAATGCCGTAGGGGCGTGGGCTTGCCCCGCCCTTGCCAACAACACGACGCACACGGTTTTTGGGCGGGGCAAGCCCACGCCCCTACGACATTTCGGCCATTTTCCCACTCAAAAGAACGAAGGCACAACATGCCGTTCCTGTTGAATGATCATGGCCGACCGTGATATGATACGAGGGACATATTTGGGAAAGTAGAGTAAGCAGAACGAAGTATTATGGTTGAACAAGATTTATTGGCAGGGCTGAATGAACCGCAGCGGGAGGCCGTCACCACCACCGAGGGTCCCACGCTGATCCTGGCCGGACCCGGCAGCGGCAAAACGCGCGTCATCACGCGCCGCATCGCGTATCTCGTGCAGCACGAGCAGATCACGCCGTGGCATATTCTGGCCGTTACATTTACCAACAAAGCCGCTAAAGAGATGCGCGAACGCCTGGAAAAGCTGGTCGGCGTTAACGAATCCAAGGAAATGACCATCGGCACGTTTCATGCTATTTGCGCGCGTGTCCTGCGTATTGAGGCCGATTATCTCATGCCGCAAGGTCTCAATCGCTCGTTCGTCATTCTCGATACCGACGATCAAACCACGCTGATCAAGCAAGCCATCAAAGAATTGAACCTGGACGAAAAGCAGTTCCGGCCCGCCGCCATGCAGGGACAAATCTCGCGCGCCAAGAATGACATGCTGCTGCCCGAACAGTTGGCCGAGAAGGCCGCGAAGTACAGCGAAGAGGTGGCGGCGCGCATCTACAAAATTTATCAGAAGGCATTACGCGCCAACAACAGCGTCGATTTCGACGACTTGCTCATGCTCACGGAGCAGTTGTGGCGGCGTGAACCGGACGTGCTGCGCCGCTACCAGATGCGCTGGCAGTACATCCACGTTGACGAGTTCCAGGACTGCAACCTGCCACAATATAAGCTGATTCGCCTGCTCGGCTATGGCACGGACGCGCGCCATGACGGCTTTGGCAATGTCTGCGTGGTCGGAGACGACGACCAGATGATCTACACCTGGCGCGGCGCGAGTGCGGAAAACGTGCTGCGCTTCGAGCAAGATTTCCCCGACACGCGCATCATCATGCTTGAACAGAATTATCGTTCGACGCAGACCATTCTGGACGCCGCGCAGAACGTCGTCAAGCGCAATCGCGGGCGCAAGGACAAGAACCTGTGGACGGCGCTGGGTACGGGCGAGAAAGTCACCGTTTACGAGGGGCAGGACGAGGAGGACGAGGCCACGTTTACCGCCCGCGAGATTCTGCGCCTGCTCTCGCGCGGCGAGATTCAGAAGCGCGGCGATGTGGCCGTGATGTATCGTACTAACGCGCAATCACGCGCTCTGGAAGAACAATTTCTGCGCAGCAACATCCCCTATAAGGTGATCGGCAGCCGCAAATTCTATGAGCGCAAAGAAATCAAGGACATGCTGGCCTATCTGCGTCTGATCCATAACCGCTATGACACGCTAAGTCTGCGGCGCATCATCAACGTCCCCAACCGCAAAATCGGCCCTAAGACGCTGGGCGAACTGGAACGCTGGGCCGACGAGGAGCGGTTGCCTCTGTTCGACGCCATCCAGCAGATCGAGCGCAACGATACGCTGGGCAAGGCCGCCAGAAGCGCCCTGGTCGAATTCGGCAAACTGATGAACGATCTGATCGGCGCGCTTGATGAACTGAACCTGCCTTCGCTGCTGGATCGCATCGCCGAGCGCAGCGGCCTCGGCCCCGAACTGCGTGAGAGCAGCGACGAAGGGCTGGACCGTTGGGCCAACGTGTTAGAATTGCGCCGCGTGGCCGATGATTATTCGGAGATCGAGACGCGGCTGGCTCTCGAATTGTACCTGGAAAACGT
>DATLSW010000129.1:0-2684 GCA_035533955.1 Ktedonobacteraceae bacterium
CCCAGCGCCTTCGCCTATCTCGCCCAGGATACGCCCAGAGACCTGACGCGCCTGCGCGCCATCGCGCAGAGCGCGGATGTTTATCGGCAACTGAGCAACGCGCCTGCCGCGAGTCCGCTGCTGTTGATGGACACCGGCTCGGCGGCAGCGCTCGGATCGCTGGAGGATGCTCTGGTGCGCCGCCAGCGGGAATGTATCCTCTGCAATGTCGGCAACTTCCACACGCTGGCCTTTCACCTGCTCGCTGGCAAGATTATCGGCATTTTTGAGCATCACACTGGAGAGATTAACCGCGAGCAGCTTGAGGATATGCTGCTGAAGCTGGCTGATGGCTCGCTGACTAATGAAGAGGTCTTTAATACAAGCGGTCATGGCGCGCTGATCCTTGATCGTCCCAGCAATGATTCGAGCGAGAAGCCTTTCCCATTCCTGTCTGTCAGCGGCCCGCGGCGCACTATGTTGCGCGGCTCGCAACTCCAGCCCTACGAGGCCACGCCGCACGGCGATATGATGATCGCTGGCTGTTTCGGCCTGCTGCGCGCCCTGGCCGATCACAATTCCGCCCTGGCCCCGCTGATCGAGCCGGCGTTGTTGTGATGATTTATGCTACGTATCGGTTTCTTACTCGAGGCGGCGGCACAGGACGTCCCAATTCATGGGCGACCGTACTCCAGCTATCGATGGCATCTTGCGCCTGTCGTATGGCTTCTTCGTAGGTTTTGCCATGCGTTCTGCATCCAGGAAGCTCTGGGACTGAGACGACGTAGATCTCGTCGTCTTCATCCCACTGGATATTTATGGAATAGTGCGTATCTACCATTTTTCTTGCACCTCGCGCAGCTTCTTCAATATATTCTTGACGTCGCGCTGTTGGTACGTCTTAACGTCGTCGCCATCATGGCCTGAAAGAGTCAATTCATCATATGGTAATAGTCGATGTATCCAAACGGTATGGCTACCTTTGCCGGGACGAAAAGAGAAACCTGCCTGTTGCAGTTGCTTCTTGAGTTCTCAGATTTTAAGAGGCACGTTGCGACCTCAATATTCAATTGTTTGCCCTGAGCCACATATCGACCGAATGATCGTAGTATATCCAAATTTGAGCAAGAGTTTAAGTACTCAATTGTTGTGCCACCTCATCCAAGATCTCTGCGACATCGATCATAGCACAATGCCGATAAAGCGCGCGATTCGTTGCTCCCTCATGTGTATGGGGCGGCGCGCGGGGCGGGCGCGATCAATCGGCCCCTACGGAGGAGCTTTGCTCGTGAAACTGGCTCATAGTCCTATGCCGTCCGTTTTGACTTGATGGATCGCGTGAAAGTATGCCATAATTCGATCCATAGATAACTGTAACAATACCCTGTAAAAGGCCGTTTAAATTCTATTATGTCAAAAACTGTGATGGGGGATTGCAAGGATGAAATTGTGGCGCTACGGACGCGCGATTGAACGCCTCGGCAAACGCTACCGGCTCGACAATCTGCTGGGCAGCGGCTCTGTCGCTGATGTCTGCCTGGCCTGGGACGAGCGCGAGCAGCGCGAGGTCGCCATCAAAGTGGTCAAATCGGACGATCTTGACCAGGAGACGCTCGGTCGCTTTCAGCAGGAGGCGCGTTACAGCGCCAGCCTCGATCATCCGCATATTCTGCATGTCTATGGCGCGCTTGGCCTGGAACTGGTTGACAAAGAGAAAAAGTCTATAGTTCCCTATATCGTCATGGAATACGCGCGCGGCGGCGACCTGCACAAACGCCTCGCGCATGGAGAGCCATATCCCTTCGATCAGGCGCTGAGCGTCTTCGCGCAGGTCTGCGAGGCTGTACAGTATGCCCACGATCACGGCGTCATTCATCGCGACATCAAGCCGCTCAACATCCTCTTTCGCCGTCTGCCGGATGGCGCGGAAGAGGTTGTGCTGGGCGACTTTGGCCTCGCCGTCGCTATCGACGCCACGCACCACACTTTCGCGCACGGCGGCACGCTGGCCTACATGGCCCCAGAGCAATTCACCGGCCATGCCACGCCCGCCAGCGACATCTTCGCCCTGGGCGTGCTTCTCTATCAGCTCTGCACGGGTCGCCTGCCCTTCCGCCGCGCGCTGCAAGACCTCTACCAGCCCTCGATGGCGACCTTGCCCGCGCCGCCGAGCAGCCTCAATCCCGGCGCGCCGCCAGCCCTCGACGGCGTCATCATGCGCGCTCTGAACCACGATCCTATGCAGCGTTACCCCGGCGCGTTGGCCTTGTGGGAAGCCGTGAGCGGCGCGATCATCCGTTCCGCGCCGCCGCTGTCCATCGCTGCTCACGCGGGAAATAGCACGCCGTCAGCGCCTGCCGCGCTGCTATCACCTTCGTCAGACCTGGACGAAGATCGCCCGATCCCAGTTCTGCCGCCCGTGCTTGTCTGGGAAGAAGATGAAGATGATATGCCCGTAGCGCTCTCCGCGCTGCGCGGCGACCAGCAAACGCCTTTGCCCGACACGAACATTCCCGAAGATCTTCCCATTCCGTTGCCCGCGCTGCGCAAGATGACGCATCCCAATACTCGCCGTCTGCCCCTGCGGCGCTGGGCCATCATCGTCTCGGTCATCACTTTGCTCGTTATTCTCATCTTCGGCAGCATCATGGCTCTGGCCGCTCCCGGCGTGCTTGGCTCGATCATCGGTCACGTCGCGGGGAGTG
>DATLSW010000130.1:0-8801 GCA_035533955.1 Ktedonobacteraceae bacterium
TGGATGGCCGGGTAGTTGACGTTTTGCGTCTCCAGCACGATGGCCCAGCAACCGCTTTTGCGCGCCCAATCGTCGGCGCAATTGAGCAGCAGCGAGCCAATGCCATAACGGCGGAACTGGCGGCCCACAATGATATGTTCGATCAGGGCGACTGAACGCCATACCTCGACATTTAGCAAGATTACACCTGCAACTTGCCCACCAGCCAGGGCTGTATAGCCGCCATCAACGTCCCGCAATATGGTTTCAACCTCAGCAAGCGAGCCAGCGAAGGCATGATAATCTTTATAGAGCGGGCGATCAAGCGGCATCTCGCGCAGTTCAAACGACAGGCTTGAGAGGTGTTCCGTCGCCTCGCTGGTAATCATACGATCCAGAACGTGCAGCGCATACAAGCGATCCGTCTCGAAGCTGTAGTCGAGTTCGTGAATGGCCTGGGCGTCGCTCAACTGCATGGCCCGCACATCGATTGAGAGAGGGGATTCGT
This sequence comes from Ktedonobacteraceae bacterium, assembly GCA_035533955.1. GTDB lineage: Bacteria > Chloroflexota > Ktedonobacteria > Ktedonobacterales > Ktedonobacteraceae > CADDZH01. The sequence continues at coordinate 488 of DATLSW010000130.1, forward strand.
TCATCATGCCACCTCAAGCTTTGCTGTTCGCAAATATATGGCCCGGCGACGGGAACGCAATGAGTTGCGCCCCTATGGCGGGCGCGATCAATCGGCCCTACAGGGGGAAATGATATCCCGCGGACTCCGCGCCCAGGCAGGCCGCACCAACGACACCAGAAAAGTCGCCCAGTTTCGCTCGCAGGATTTTCGTCTTCTGCGCCGGAGCGGAGAGCGCTGTCGTATGCGCGCGCATGATGGCGCGCTCAAAGAGCAGATCAATGGCCTCGATGACGCCGCCGCCGAGAATAATAGCCTGGGGATTATAGAAGTTCATGACCGATGCCAGGCCATAGCCAAGATAGTCCGCCGCCTCTGTAACGATTTCGATCACCAGCCCGTCTTTTTCGGTAATGGCGCGTGCCAGCAAACCCGACCGAATGATGGCCTCACCCTGTTTCAGTTGCAGGGCAGCATCTTCGGCCAGCACGGAAGTACGGCCATGATGAATTTCCGCCATGATGGCTTTTGTTATAGCGGTACGAGAAGCATATGCCTCCAGGCAGCCACGCGATCCGCAGCCGCAGATGCGTCCACCGGCTTCGATGGTCATATGACCGACCTCGCCGGCAGTGCCTGTGTGGCCGGTGTAAACACGTCCATTTTGCACAATGCCGGAGCCGATACCCGTCCCCACAAAGACACAGACGAAATTATCGAACCCATGACCGGCCCCATACAGATACTCCCCCAGAGCAGCAACTTCTACATCATTCCCAATAGCCACCGGCTTACCAAATTGTTTGCCGAGGATATCGCCCAGTTGCATATTTTGCACGCCCAGGTTGGGAGCGTCCACTACAATACCATCCTTGTGATCGATCTGGCCGGCAGCGCCCACGCCAATCGCCACAATCGCATCTCCATTAGAAAATTTCGCGTTCTCCAGCGCGGCGGTCGCCAGTTCGATAGTTCGCTGCTGCACAAAGTCCTGCCCGCGTTCGGCGCGAGTGCGTTTGCGAGCTGAAGCGATCACTTCGCCTGATGTAATATCGATTACAGCAGCCAGCGTTTTGGTTCCTCCCAGGTCAATGCCCAGGGCATACACTTTTTGTTTCGACGTAGACGACTCACTTTCTAAAGGGAAGGCTTAATCCTGGATGTACGTCCAGGTCCAGACCGCTCTGTTCTCCCCGGCACAAGTGGAAGAAAGCCGCGTCAGCGATCATGGCGGCGTTATCAGTACAAAACTCTATCGGCGGGTAGCGCAGATGAATGCGCAGAGGGAGTAACTCCTGTTCAAGGCGAGCGCGCAAGCTGAGATTAGCGGCAACGCCTCCTGCCAGCAGCACCTGCTTCACATGATATTCCTGAGCAGCCAGGCGCGTTTTGACGGCCAGCACATCGACAATAGCCTCTTGAAAGCTAGACGCGAGCAGATCGACATTCGGCGCCCCGTGCTGGGCCGCCTGCACTCCCATGCGCGTGTACTGGCTGATCTGCTTGCCTTCGCCATTTCTCGCCGCGCCAGCGCTCTGCTGCGAGCTTACCGCGCCCTCGGCAAGATGCAGCATGGCTGTTTTCAGGCCGCTGAAGCTGAAATCATAGGTGCCGCGCAGCCAGGCGCGCGGCAAGCGATAGGCCGAGCGAGCGAGCGTGACTGGCTTCTTCTGTTGCAGCAAGGCTTCCTCTGCACGCTGCGCCGCCTGCTGGATAGCTGGCCCGCCTGGATAGCCCAGACCAAGAATGCGCGACACCTTGTCAAAGGCTTCCCCAGCGGCATCGTCGCGCGTGCGACCCAACAACTCGTACTGGCCGTGATCGCGCAGCAGGGCCAGTTCGCTGTGCGCGCCAGAAATCACCAGGCAGATCAGTGGAAAGATAGGATCGCCGTCCTGGTACGCCCAGTCGGCGGCAGCAGGAGCATTGTCTGGCGGCGCGGTTTCATCCTTACGCAGCCAGTTGGCGTAGATATGCGCTTCCAGGTGATTGATGCCGATAAAAGGCAGATTTCGCGCCAGGGCCAATGCCTTGCCCACGGTGAGGCCAACCAGCAGCGAACCGGCCAGCCCTGGGCCATACGTGGCGGCAATGGCGTCGATATCGCTCCAGCCGCAGCCCGCCTGCTCCAGCGCCGTCTCAAGCGTCGGGATAATCGTCAAGAGTTGTTGCCGCGATGCCACCTCCGGCACAACGCCGCCGTAACGGTTATGAATCTCTATCTGCGAGGCGACGACATTCGAGCGCAGGTAACGTCCATCTTGCACAATAGCCGCGCCTGTCTCATCACACGAGCTTTCAATACCAAGTACCAACATGTTACCGCACCCTACTGACCTTCCAGTTTCTCCATGAGCCTTGCCCGTAATTCAAGATATTTGTGTTTATAAGCCGGAGCATTGATCTCGTCGGTCCACATGATCAGCGCATCTTCCTGGTTATCACTATAATAGCGGTGGCGCAAGCCAGCCTCACGAAATCCATATTTGCGATAGAGGTTTTGCGCTTTGTAGTTAGAAACGCGCACCTCAAGCGTGACCCACTTCGCGTTGATGGAATAGGCGATATCGATGAGGCTGGCAAGCATAAATTCGCCCAGCCCAAGCCGGCGAAACTGCGGATGCATCGCAATGGTCGTAATATGCGCCTCATCGACCATCAACCATAAGCCGGCGAAACCAATGATCGAAGCCAATTCGGGCGAGGGCATCGTCGCGGTGTGGCGTGATGGCAATAATGAAAGCGGGAAAATACGGCGCGTTCGCTCAGGCTCCTGGTACGGTACAGAGGCGCGCTCATCACTCATCTGTTTATCGCGCAGCACGATATAGTGCGCCCAGCGATTATCCTGCAATTCCTTGCGATAGGCGCTAGGAGGCCAGGTGGAGGGATATGCCAATCGCTCTATCTCAATGACACGAGGCACGTCCGACATGGTCATGCGCTCTACGACGTACCGCATTCTCGTTCCTTTCTGTACCCCTTGATCCTGTAAGAGCGACGCCTACACGCCCAGCAAAGGTTGTTTACGGGTACTGGTTGTGATTGAAGGCCGCCGAATATATTGTGGTTCTAACGACAATGGATCATCGGTTTTGCCTTCGCGCAGACGTTGAAAGGCCAGTATTGCCAGCGTAGATGCATATCGCGTCGCCTGGAAAGGACTGAGAAAAAGGCTCATCTCCGGCAAATGCATCCGCAGAGCCTGCCGCGAATCCATAGTTATTTCACCACAAAAAAGGATAGGCGGCAATACACGCTCACCCGGCACTCCCACCCAATCGCCAACGTGGTCTTGCAAGTAATCGCATAATTGCTGCGGCGGTAAAAGCAAGTAATCACTGAGTCGTTGCAGATAAGAGGAGACTTCACCGCTCTCAGTAGTCGCCTGTTCATGAAGATAGCAGGCAGCGTACAATTCAGAGCGTCCAGCCTCCAGGATCGCGCAAATCGGGCCGATCCAGCGTTGTTGCTGAGCGGCGATGATATCCAGGGTACTGACACCCACCAGCGGCTTGCGCAGCGCAAAAGCCAGGGCTTTGGCCGTGGCAACCGCCACCCGCGTCCCATTAAACGATCCGGGGCCGGTTGCCACGGCCAACCCATCAATATCCTGCATTGTTTTTTTGCATGATTCGACCAGGTATTGTATTTGAAGCAATAACTCAACGCTGTGGTTATTGCCTACATCCCAGCTATATTCGCCAGACAACGCCTCTTCGCTACAAAGCGCGATGCTTGCCTGCCGCGTAGAAGTATCAAGAGCTAAGAGTAGCATAGGTATTTTTCTGAAACTGTTCTAAGATCGTACAATAGCGCGCGCCTCTTGCAGTAAACAGGAGGCCGCGTTTGGTTTCGCTCAACATCTTGATGCGAATAGATAAATGATCAGGCGGCCAGAGAAGTTTCGCCTTATCGGCCCACTCCACCACGCATACGCCAGAGCCGAAGAAATAGTCCTCGAAACCTAGAGCAAGGATTTCTTCGGGATCATCCAGCCGGTAGAGGTCAAAATGATAGAGCGGCGGGCTGACTCGTGGAGCTTGCGGCAGCCGCGCTGCCTCTGAGGCGCGATTGCCGCCTGTTTCTTCCGGCGGCACATCAACAGGCCGTCCTTCGTATTCCTTTAATAAGGTAAATGTTGGACTGTTGACCACCTCATCGATGCCTAACCCTCTGGCAAGACCCTGCGTGAAGGTCGTTTTCCCCGTACCTAATTGTCCCTCAAGCAGGATCAGCTCGCCGCCACGAAAAAGATCGCCCAGGCGCATACCGAGCCGCTGCGTCTGCGCCATGCTATGACTAATAATATTTAGCGTAGATGTTGCTGTTTCCTGCGTTTGCCTGGTCACGCTCTTTCCTTCACATAATCCCATCTGCGTTTGTTCAAAGCGTGCATTCCACCGCTCTTCCCAACACAATATAACTGGCTCTATCGCAATAGGAGTGATTTTCATTATAACACGACATGTCCATGCTAGCGCAATTTGGCTCCGCAACTACGGCAATAGAGCGCGTTAGGGCGCACCGGGCTGCCACAGGTTGGACACACAGCCCCTTGTGCCTGCGGCGGCGGAGAGCCTGCGCCAGGATGCGGCGCTTGCGGCTGCGCGGTCGGCGGAGCATAGTCGTTGTTTACCGGTGGAAACGGAGCGGGCGCAGGTTGCTCGCTCTGATACGCTTCTTTCTTAATCTCCTTCAACTGCTCTTCATGCTCTCTCAAGCCTTGATCCACATTCAGAATCTCGGCGCAGATACGCGAGAGTTGCGGATCGCTCAACATCCCCTGCTGGTACAGATTCATCGCCTGCTGGCCGAGGTCATCGAGCAGTTTGCGGCGTTTATCAACCAGCTTGTCGAGTTCGCTCTGCTTGCCGCGCACGCGCACCTGCTTCTGAGCTTCCCAACTGGTGCGACTCACTGCGGAACTCACAAAGTTTTTCGCGGATTCTACAAAATCAGCCATGTTCTTAAAACCTCCCCGATCGTGTATGTCTATATGAAATTGTTACGACTCTTCACTGACGGCGTGCTGGTACACGCGGATTTCTTGCAGCCTGCCCTGCTGGCTCATCTGTACCGCGACGGCATCGATGCGCCACGGGCGATCCGCGCAGGTGTGTACATCGAGATAGAAGAAAGCAACTTGCACCAGTTTCTGCCGTTTGCGCGCGTTGATCGCCTCTTCTGGCAGCCCATACGCAGTGCCGCGGCGCGTCTTGACCTCGACAAAGACCAGGTCCGGCCCATCCTCGGCCACCAGATCGATCTCGCCAAATGTACAACGGTAGTTGCGCTCCACGATACGGTAGCCGCGCCGGACTAATTCCTCGGCGGCCAGCCGCTCACCCGTTCTACCCAACCCCTGGCGAGCTGCCTTCGGCTTTTCCACGCCGCGCCCACCAGCATTGTCTTCAACACGCTTCATTATATTATACGAACCCCGTCATGTGATGTTGTAAAGAAGAGCAATACGCATAGAACCCATTGTATAGCGCCTTGCGACTGGCTCCATTCTAACATGACTGAGTTGCACTGGCAACTTTCAGATGAAGAATGTGTTATGATGATACTACTATCAAATTTGGTGGCGTTGCCGCGCCATGCATTGCGCCAGTCAGCCGCTCAAATGGCGCAGCTACACAGCCGGAGATGATATAACATTTTGAGTATACAGGAGCGACAAGCGTGGGCAAACCCAAGGAAGCAGCTTCGCCGCAGGTAATCTTCTATACGAAGGCTGGTTGTCACCTGTGCGAGGAAGCGCGTGATATGCTAGATGACATTGCCGCGGAAATAATGTATAATCTGACGGAGATCGACATTCGCAGCGATCCCGCCATTTTTGAAGAATATCGCTACCGTATTCCGGTGATTATCATCAACGACGAGGCGTTGTTAGAGGGACGCATCGAATACCGCGATTTAGCCAGAGCATTCGCTATACCATAGCAAAATATTGGCCTTTCAGAGCATAAGAGGATTGAGATATGGCAATTCAATCAGTACCAGGTAAAAAAAATGTCCAACTGCTAACGCCCGAACGCAAACAAGCTCTTGAGCGATTCCTTCTCCGTTTCAGCGAATTTTTACTGAACTACTGGGCGCATATCATTACAACGGTGATTGGATGCGTTGTAGCCATCGCTATTGCTGTGCCATTCCTCTCCTACTTTGGCCTCGACGCCATTTCTAAGCCATTGTTTTATGCTCTACATTTCGTCTGCGCTCAGATTCCAGCACATTCGTTCTACATCTTCGGTCATCAACTGGGCCTCTGCGCGCGCAACTTTTCCATCTACGCCTCGATGTTCGGTACGGGGCTGCTCTTCATTCTGACGAAAAAACGCTTACCCGGCATCCCCTGGTGGATGTGGGGAATTCTGGCGCTGCCTATGGCCTGGGACGGCCTGACGCAGATGTTCGGCTTGCGCGAGAGTACCTGGGAACTGCGCGTGATCACCGGCACATTGTTCGGCGCGGGCTGCATGTGGTTCGTTCTACCGTACATCCAGAAAATTCTCAACGAAGCTCCTCAGCAGCGTCAGACTCTGGGCAACTGACCTGGCCCCCATAGCACGCCGATGCCGATCATTGGGCCAGAGGCCAGCAGTCGCGTACCATCCGGCGACCATCGCAGCACGATTGTTCCGCCAATATCGCTCGCGATTCCGACGGGCAATGGCAGTCTAGTAAGGAGATAGCCGGAAGCACAGTTGTATAGATCGATATGATTTGAACTGTCAATAACGGCAATGACGCGACCATCGGGACGCCACGCTACATTCTCCGCCAGAGAACCAGGTGGGGTAATCGTTGGAGCTTTCAGCCCTTTCGCAATCTGCTCCATGCCTTTATCACGTACCGGAAGAACAGGTAGGCTGGCAGCTTGCAGCGCCTGCAAAGCCTGTTGGTTCATTGAGGGTATCCCCGGTATAACCAACTGCCCGGCTATGTCGATCCCGTCTGCAATATAGCGTCCATCGGGCGACCATGCCACAAAGGCGGTATTCCAGGCATAGACGCCCGGCAAATACACCGGCGAATTGCCGTTCTGATAGATCAAACTCACCTGTCCACTCTGCCAGGGCGAGAAGGAAGTGCCGCCATCAGGATTGCCAACGGGTCCGATTGGAGTCGGAGACAAGTCTGGCGCTGTTTCTGGAATGAGCGCTCCATCTATTCCCCAATGGTACGATAGAGCCAGAGGAACGTTTACGATGTAGGTAAAGGCATGAGAAATCAAGGGCGTATAGGCGATGTGGGCTGGCTTACCCTGCGCGATATCCCACGAGAGGTACTCGTTAGATAGGGTTGGAGACACATTTCGATACAGCATTACCTCCACATACCTATCATTCCTATCGACAAGCAGAACCCCTTCAAACGGCGCTATCTGCGAAGCGACGCTGAAGAGAATCGCCAGTCGCGTTCCATCAGGCGACCAGAGTATGTTATGATAAAAGATACCGACGTTCTTAACGGAGTAACGAAGCAATGCCTGTAAAGCCGGGGCATCAAGAGATATCTGCTCAACCTGCCTGTTCGTATGCACATCGTAGACCGCCATCATTCCCGGCTCAGGCGTGTACGATGTGCAATCATGGTGATAGCCAAGTATAGCAATATACGCGCTATCCGGCGACCACGCGGCATCCATAACGCAGGAAAACGCACTGGATTGGGAAAGCGCTTCCGGCACGATGCGCGAAGGAGAAGACGTAGAAATCAGCAAGCGAGTTTTGGCAAGAATCGCGAGGAGACCGCCCTCGTAGCTCACAGCGATGATCAGCAGCGCGAACACAACGAGCGCAAACGTTGTCACCGCGCCCACGCGGCGGTGCGGGGATCTTCCTGGCCCGAATCGACGCTCGAAGGCCGTATTGATCCAGTGCGCGAAAGCAGGACGCCGCTGTTTGTCACCTTCAAGCTGAGCAAGATCGCTGATCTCAACGTCAGCATCAGCCTCCGAAAGTGAATCATGTTTTTCGATATCGCTCATACACAAATTATACCTCGTTTTTGGTGATCGATGGCTTATGACGACTCTGGAATGTATGGCCTGCCAGCTAGAAAATTTGCTGATAAAGGGACGACGATTGACACATTGGGCTATAATCAATCTGAAAGAACCAACACCAGTATATACGACAGCAATAAAGAGATATAGTAAACAGACATGCCTGATCAATCACATCCAGAAACAACATTCGCCGTCGCCACGTTGGGCTGCAAGGTAAACCAGGCCGACAGCGAGGCTATCAGCGAGCAAATGAGCGCGGCAGGCTTTGTGCAGCGCAACTTTGAAGAGAGCGCCGATATTTACATCGTCAAT
>DATLSW010000131.1:0-29472 GCA_035533955.1 Ktedonobacteraceae bacterium
ACGTAATCAGTCTTTATGCGATGCCGAAGGCGTGCAGGATCATTTCGACGGCGGCGACTACGATCACCGGGATAAAGATGATGCGCAGCATTTTATTGCTCAGATGTTCCAGCAGGCGCGCGCCCACTAACGCGCCGATCAGGATGCCCAGCGCAACGGGCGCGGCGATTAACGGCGAGATATCGCCGCGCGAGAAGTAGATGCCCGCGCTGGCGGCAGCCGTCACTCCGATCATGAAGTTGCTCGTCGTCGTGGATACCTTCATGGGCAGGCGCATCGCCACGTCCATCGCCAGCACCTTGAATGTGCCGCTGCCGATGCCTAGCAGGCCGGAGATCAAACCAGCCACGTACATCATGACCAGACCTAATGGCGTGCGCCTGACTTGATAGGTAATGGTCTGGCCCAAATGTTTGTCGGGATAAGAACTGCCTAGATTCAGCTTCTGCGCCAGGAAGTCATTTTTCACGCCCTTCGGCAATTCCTCGCCGATCTTGACGATCAACGGCGCGACAGAAACCAGCAAGATCACGCCGAATACCAACGAGAGGATATTGGGCGCGAGCAGACCTGCCAGGAACGCGCCACAGATAGCCCCGGTCGTCGTCGCGAGTTCGAGAAACATCCCCACCCGCATGTTCGTCATGTGATCCTTCACATAAGCCGCCGCCGCGCCGCTCGACGTGGCAATCACCGAGATGATGCTGGCTCCGATGGCAAAGTAGATCGGGAAACCGAAGACCAGCGTCAGCAGCGGCACGATCAACACGCCGCCTCCTAATCCAACCAGCGAACCCAGCAAGCCTGCCGCGATGGCCCCGGCAAAGATGGCAACGAAGATCAGCGGGGAGTAATGCCCCTGCGTAAACAGACTATGCCCCTGCATCGGCGCGATACCGCCCAGTAAGAACAGGCTGCACAGCAGAATGATGAGAACAATCAGCGTAATTACAACGTAGTCGCGATCATGCTCAAGTGCGAAAGCCACTATGGAAACCGCGACGCGCATGACTGGCGTGGCGATGAGCAGGAGCAAACCCAGCACGATGACAGACTGCGGGCGCAGCGCCAGCAGACCCGCCCCGACGGCGCTAAAGCTGTGAGGAAACGTCAGGAATTTGTCCGGCGACAGCCCACCCGGCGACAGAAACAACATAACCACACCAATCAAGATCACAAGCGCGCTCACCAGCACGCCGATCTGCAAGACCCAGCCAATGAGAGTACTTGTCTTGTTGACTATCGCCGCTAATTTCTCCGGTGGCGCCGCCGGAGCAGAATTTTGAGAATCAGTCTGCTCCGGCTCTTCAGAAGCAGACGTTTTTGTCCTTATTTGCACGATGGTTCCTCAGTAAGCTCAAAAAAAGTATCGCCTGGGGATGCCGCGAGCGCTATGCCGGGCCATCCCTGAAAGACACACGATGGAAAAACATGATACAGAGAGCGGTAAGTTATGCTCTACTGAGATTATAAGCTTTTTTTTGATATAATTCCAATACATGATATCTATGTGAATGATAACTTTTTGGAATACTCTTCTTGATGGGCATAAATGGTCGGTCTGAAATTGTTGTCACAATTAAAGAGCCACGCGGCGTTCTATAGTTAGATGCTTCTCTCTATCTATAATCATAGCCGGAAACAATGTTTCCCGCTATCTATTGCAGCGATAAGCTAGAAAGCCTGGGAATAGCGATGTGGCAGCTTCCTAAACCTCGTCTACCTTCGCTCAAGCAAGTGCTGGTCAGCAGCGTGGGCGGCGGCATCGGCGTGCTGGGGATTGTGCTCGCTGTCGGATTGTATATTGTTGAGACAGTTATACGCCCCAACAAGAAGCACGTTTTTTTCGATGACTACACTTTTAGCCCTTATGAATTTGATCTGCCCGCCGAAGTTGTAACCTTTGCCCCGGCAAAGGGCGATTACCTCGTCAGTGGCTGGTTTGTGCCGCACGAGAACGCGACGACGACGATCCTGGTCTGTCCAGGGTATCGCACGCACAAATCCGACCTGCTCGGACTCAGCGCCCGTCTCTGGCGAGCCGGACACAACGTGCTGATCTTCGATTTTTATGGTCATGGCGAACTTAGCAGCACAAATGTGACATTGGGCTACCGCGAAATGAACGATTTCGACGGCGCAATTGCCTACGTCAAAGAGCGCGCGCCTCAGACGCGCCTCGGCGTCGTTGCGTATTCGATGGGCGCGTCGGTCGCCATCATGTGCAGCGCGCGTTGCCCCGACATCAAAGCCATCGTCGCTGATAGTGGATTTGCCACCCACTGGAGTGTCATTGATTACAACGTGCGCCGCGCCCGCCTCTGGCCCTCGACAGCCTTTGTCTGGACAGCCGATCACATGATGGGCTGGCTAGGCGGCTATCGCTTCAGCCAGGTCAATCCCCTGCGCGAGATCGGCAGCATCGCGCCGCGGCCTATCCTGATCATCCATGGCGGCAAAGACTCGCTAGTCGATCCGCGCGACGCGACCTTGCTGTACGCGGCGGCCAACGAGCCTAAAGAACTGTGGACCGTTCCCAATGCCGATCACTGCGGCGTCTACTTCGTCGATCGCACCGCTTATATCGAGAAGACGCTGGATTTCTTCGATAAAGCCCTCAAACAGGCTCCCTGGCCGCTCATCGAGGTGGGCGACGAGGTCGGCGCGAACCACGCGCATGACGTGAGCGCCGCGTAAGGGACGCCATAGAAAATGGTTGGTAACCGGGCCAGGAGCATGTAGCGGCGCAATTGATTGCGCCGCTACATTGCTGGAGAATCACTCGCCCGTCTCAAAACCCTACCGGCAGATCGCTATCATATGCCAGCGACAGCGTCATGCCGTCTCTCGCGGCGCGCGTATGAGGAAATACGCGGCGCGCGGCGTTCTCCGCCGGGGCCGTATTGATGATCTTCGGGCTAAAATGCGTCAGCAGCAGCGCGCGCGCCCCGGCGTCCCGCGCCAGACCGGCGGACTCGTACACCACCATGTGAGCGTGCGCCTGCGCCAGCGGCAGATCCGCCGGATCATCATACATGCTCTCGCAGATCAGCAGATCAACATCACGCGCAAACGCGCTCAACGTGCGCGTGGGCCGCGTGTCGGTAATATAAGCGAGCGAGAGGCCGCGGCGCGGCTCACCCAATACCTGCTTCGGCGTCACGACCTGTCCATCATGCTCGACCGTCTCCCCGCGTTGCAGGCGCGACCAGAGTTGCACCGGCAGACCCAGCGCCCGCGCCCGCTCCGCCTGGAACTCCGGGCGGCGATCCAGTTCCACGCGATAGGCCAGGCACGGCACGCCATGCGCCGCCGCCGCGCAAGAGCCGCGCAGCCCGCCCGGCAATGGAAAGTCTTCACCATCATGCAGCTCATTGACGACTATAGGAAACGGCAGATCGCGCGCGATGCGGAGCAGCCCATCGACGATGTAGCCTGTACCTACCGGGCCATAGATCGTCAACGGCTCCGTGCGTCCCGCGTGTCCCACCATGAATAACACGCCCGGCAGACCCGCCACATGGTCGGCGTGCATATGCGTGAGGCAAATCGCTCCCAGTTGGCGAAAACCCCAGCCCAGTTGCTTCCACGGAACCTGCGTTCCCTCGCCGCAGTCGAACAGAGTCAGCGTCGAGCCAGAGCGCAGCAGCATGCAAGACAGCCAGCGTCCCGGCATCGGCATCATGCCGCACGTTCCCAGCATACACAGATCAAGCATTCAAGACCATATCTTTCTACAAACAAAACATGTAATGGCATTATCCTCGCCAGAAGGGGCGTTTTGATAGTTAGCCTTATTATGGAACGTATCTGGCCGGGACGCAAGAGAACAGATTTGTTGGCCTCTTTATACTATGAATAGCTAAGCCTTAGACGATGCAGTCCCCGTAGGGGCCGATTGATCGCGCCCCTATGGGATATGAAAAACAGATAGGACATACAACAGATGCCAGCAAAAAATAAGCAGCAGAAGAAAAAAGACGACGAGGAAATAGAGGTCAATTTCGGTATTGGGAAAATCTCCTTCGGCGGTCTTTTTGAAGGAATCGGCAACATCATTGACTTAGTTTCCAGGATAGAGGAAGAAGGCAAGGATGGGGAAAAACGCGAGGGAGAATTCACCAGTCCTTCGGGCCGGGTCAAAGCAGTCTATGGCCTCACGATACGAACGAATCTTGGAGGAAAGCCAACCGTTGAGCCATTCGGCAACGTGAGAAAGACGGCCAGAGGGCCTGTCGTTGAGGAGGAGAGAGAGCCTCTGATTGATATCTTCGATGAAAAAGACCACGTTCTGGTCATTGCTGAACTGCCAGGGGTGGAAGAAAAGCGTATCAGCGCCAAAATTGAGGGCGATATTTTAACGCTTGCCGCCTCTGGTGGTGATCGCAAGTATTACAAAGAGGTGGTCTTGCCAGCGGATATTGTTGCCGACACCATGCAGCAGAAATATAAAAACGGCGTTTTAGAGATCAGAATTAACAAGAAATAGTATGGCCGAAGTAACTATTCAACTCAAAGTAGCCGAGGCCAATGCGCGAGACGTGGGGCGTGGCATTGCCAGGATTGATCCGGAAGTGATGGAGAGACTGAGTATCAACGACTCCGGGATGATCATTGGACTGAAAGGCAAGCGGGAGACAGTGGTCAAGATCATGCCCACATACCCGGAGTTGCGCGGGCGCGGCATTGTGCAAATTGACGGCATCACCAGGGAAAACGCGCAGGTCGGCATCGATGATCAGGTCTGGCTTGCCAAAATTACCGTTGAGGAAGCCCGAAAAGTCACCCTTTCGCCTTTAACCTCAACCGGCCAGATGGCGACTGATAGTCGCTATCTGGCGCGGCAGTTGACCGCGCTTCCGGTGGTGCGCGGAGATAGGGTACAAACCACGCTGCTGGGAACCAGGAAACAGGATTTTCGCGTGATGGATACTGTGCCGTCTGGAGCCGTTCTTTTAACGTCGCAAACCATCATCGCTATCACTGGAGAAGGGAAGGCCACCGAGGCCAGGCTGACCTATGAAGATATCGGCGGACTGGGAGACCAGGTGAAGCGCATCCGCGAGATGATTGAGTTGCCGCTGCGCTTTCCGCAAGTTTTTGCTCGTCTAGGAATCGACCCGCCAAAGGGCGTGCTGCTGCACGGCCCACCAGGCAGCGGCAAGACCCTGATCGCCAGAGTGATCGCCAACGAAACCGACGCCTCGTTCTCGCAGATCTCTGGGCCGGAGATCATCACCAAATTCTACGGCGAGTCCGAGGCCAATCTGCGCCGCGTCTTTGAGGAAGCCAAAAAGAATGCTCCCTCTATTTTGTTTTTTGACGAGCTTGATGCCATCGCTCCTAAAAGAGAAGAGTTGGGAGGAGAAAAGCAGGTTGAACGCCGCGTGGTGGCCCAGTTGTTGGCCTTGATGGATGGTCTGGAGGGACGAGGTCAGGTCATCATTATTGGCGCGACCAACATGCCTGATGCTCTTGATCCGGCTCTGCGCCGCCCCGGACGCTTTGATCGCGAGATCGTTATCCCGATACCAGATAAACATGGCCGACGCCAGATACTTACCATTCACACCAGGGGCATGCCGTTTTCCGATGACGTTGATCTGGAACGATTGGCGTTTTTAACGCATGGCTTCGTGGGGGCTGATCTCGCCGCTTTAGCTCGCGAAGCGGCGATGTACGCTATTCGCCGCCTCATGCCCAGTATTGATTTTGCGCGCGAAGTGATTCCTGAAGAGGCTATCCTTGCCCTCAAGATCACGATGGATGATTTCTTAAACGCGCTGCGCGAGATCGAGCCTTCCGCCATTCGCGAGGTCTTCACCGAGATCCCTGAAACCAGCTTTGCCGAAATCGGCGGACTTGATGGCATCAAGAGGATACTGACCGAGACCGTGAAAAACCCTTTATATCATCCAGAGGTGTATGCCAGAGCCAACACTAAGCCGGCCAAAGGCATTTTATTAACCGGCGATCCTGGCACCGGCAAGACGCTGATTGCGAAAGCCATCGCCAAAGAAGCGGAAGTCAATTTCATCGCGATTTCCGGCCCGGAGTTGCTTTCCAAATATATCGGCGAGAGCGAACGGGGAGTGCGCGAGGTTTTCAAAAAGGCCCGGCAGGCCGCGCCCTGTATTCTCTTTTTCGACGAAATCGAATCCCTGGTTCCCACGCGCGGGCAGGCGATCGGCGACCAGGTTACTGAGCGGGTCGTTACGCAGTTCTTAACCGAGATGGACGGAATTGAAGAACTCAAAGGCGTCCTGGTGCTGGCAAGCACTAATCGACCAGATTTGATCGATTCCGCCATGCTGAGACCGGGGCGTTTTGATTTCGTCCTTGAGATTCCGAAACCTGATGCGAGCGCGCGCGAGGAAATATTTAAGGTGCATACCAGGGGCAAGCCTTTAGGCGCACAGGTCGCGCTCGCTAGCCTGGCTGAAGAGACCGACGGCCTGGTAGGGGCGGATATCGCGTCCATTTGCCAGAAAGCCAGCCTGCTGGCGATCAGGGAGTTTTTAGAAAGTGACGAGGAAGACCTGGACAAGCTGATCATCGAAAAGCGCTATTTTGAGGAGGCGATGAACGATGCGACAACAGGTTATTAAATGCGCTTTCTGCAAAGGAACCGGCCATCACCCACATTTTAAGGGAACCTGCCCGGTTTGCAAAGGCGCGAGAGAAAACGACATAACCGGTGAGTTTCTGGTCTGCGGCGATTGTCATGGATCAGGTCGGAAAGGCGGGACGACTTTGACTTGCTACACCTGCGCCGGTAAAGGCGTCGTTCCCGACATACGGCAGGAGTTACGGGAAGCCAGGGCGGAGATCAGAAAAGTCCGGGCGGAGATGGAGAAGGAAAGAGCGCGATGAGCAACGGATTCTATATCTACGGGTTGGTGAGAAGCAGCGAACCTCAAGAATTTGGCGACATTGGCATTGGCAACCCTGCTTCCCCTGTGCTGGCTGTCGGGTTTCAAGATATAGGGGCTGTCGTATCTGTCAGTCCCTTTATGGTCTATGACTCCCTCGCCAAAGAAAAAACGATCAAGGACCTGGTGACTCACCAGTTTGTCATTGAGAAGGTGATGGAACATTGTACTATTGTTCCGGTGAAGTTTGGCACGATGGTAGAAAACGCGGATGAAGTCATCGCCTTCTTAGAAAAGGGCTACCCGCTTCTGAGCAATGAACTGAGCAGGATGGAGCAGAAAATAGAGATGGATGTCGTAGCCAGGTGGGACATGTCGAAAATCCTGGCGGCGCTTCCTCGTCACCATCTGCCTGTGCAAGAAAAACAACAGGAAATCGTATTGAAAGGCGACCGCGCTAGCGTTGAGGATAAAATCGCGCTCGGCAAGGTCATTGAGCAGGCTTTGCAAGCCGAAAAAGCCAGATATCAGCAATTGATCTTGCGCGCGCTCAAAGCTGGCGCGGCAGACGCGCGTTTACACAATCTGGCAAGCGATGAGATGATTTTCAACGCGGGCTTTTTAGTGGAAAAGAAGGACGAACATTTATTTACCGGGGCGATTGATGCCCTGGATCGCGACCTGGAGGACGCGGTGAATTTTCGTGTAGTCGGTCCCTTGCCGGCCTATAGCTTTGCTACCATCCTGCTCGAACGCATTGACCCGCGGAAATTGGCAGCGGCGAAAAAACTGTTCGGGTTAAATGGAGAGATCACCGCTCAGGCGGTGCGCGACACCTATCACCAGCTAGCCCAACAATGCCACCCGGATAAAAGGGGCGCGGCGGATGCTTTGGATTTTCACCTTGTGCATTCCGCTTATCGAACGCTGAAGGATTTTACCGAAAAGGGACTGCTGCACGTTGGGATGTATCAGTGGGAGAACGACGTTTGATGAGAAAGCTGATCTACGTGCCTATCATTCACACAGACGCGGACGCGGGTCAGCTTGCCAAAGGGCTTGAGGAGCGCGCAAAAAAAGTTGTAGGCGACCACAACTGGCAAAGACATAAAGAGGTCGTTCGCCTCTACTGGCAAGAGATCGCTGGCTATTGGGAGGAAAAAGAGGTGGCGGGATTAAAGGTTTTTCAAGATGGCATGCCGATAGGCGGCGCGCTCGGAGAAACGACCGTCCAGGAGTTGGCGGTTAAGGGCAGCATCAATCATAAGATTGTCGCGCATCTCATAGAGAAAGGCGCGCAGCTTATGGCGACCGAGGATACAGAACTGCTAAAAGAGGAATACTATTTAACGCGAGATCTGCTCGAAAAAAAATCCCTGGCGGGCAGCTTCTCGGCAGTCTCGCGTTACAAACAGCGCAAAGACGCGCTTTTGCGCGCGCGCGACCACGCTATTGTCAAAAAAATCAACGCGGGTTTAGCGGAGGGAGAAACGGGCGTCTGTTTCCTCGGAGCATACCACCAGGTATGGGCCAGCTTGCCCAAAGACATCGCGGTCATCGCGCTAAAAGACCCCGCCAGAGTGAGGGCATATCACCAGCAATTTACGAGCAACCGCGCGGGAAATGACGTGGACAGGTTGGAAGCGTATCTGACCGCGCCCATCAACAGAGAAACAGGGGAAACCAATGAGTAACACAGAAGGAAACTATATCTATGGCATCATTGCCGCCAGCGAGAGACGAGAATTCGGCGCGATTGGTATTGGCGAACGAGGCGACGTCGTGTATACCCTTCCCTATCAGAACCTGGCGGCCATTGTTTCCCGCTCTCCACTGGTCAAATATGCGGTGACCAGGGACAACTCGCTCGCCCACGCCAGAGTGCTGGAAAAAGCGCTGGAAGAGGGGTACACGGTGTTACCAGTACGCTTTTGCACAATTGCGGAGCAAGAAGGTATTATCGTTGAAAGAGTTTTGAGCGCGCGTTATCTGGAATTGCTGGACTTAGTCCGGGGTATGGAAGGGAAAGTGGAACTGGGGGTAAGGACTCGTTGGACGGACCTGGACGCGATCTTTGCCGAAATCGTCGCGGAACACTCAGAGATTAAAGCGATTAAAGAGGCATTGCTGAGCGAAAGGAATGAACAAAAGCAATACGCTGGCAAGATCAAAATTGGTCAACTGGTGCAAAAGGCGCTGGAGGAAAAGAAAAACAGGGAGGCAGAAGAGTTGCTCGCGTCCTTGAGACCGTTCAGTCTCGCCTGGAAAAAGAATCAACTGTATGGCGATATGCATGTGGTAAATGCAGCCTTTCTGGTTGCCAAAGAGCGTGAGAAAGAGTTTGATTGCAAGATACAGGAACTGGAAGAGGCGTATGGCGCGCGGAAAAAGCTCAAATATGTTGGTCCGATGGCTCCGTATAACTTCGTTGAAGTCGTTATCAATTTGTAGGAAACTTGCAGGAATCACGATGGCATTGATCAATTTCGCGGAGACCTCTTTCCAATTTATACTGTTTGGCGGCAAAGGCGGTGTCGGCAAAACGACGATGGCGGCGGCTACGGCCTTAGAGCTGGCTCAAGAAAACAAGGTTCTCCTGTTTACGACCGACCCCGCCCCATCGCTCGCGGACAGTTTCGGCCAGGCCATCGGCAGCGAACCAACCGCTATTGTAGGAGCGCGCAACCTCTTTGCGATGGAGCTAGATGCCGGAAAAGTCCTGGATGAGTTCAAAAAGGAACATGGTCAAGAGATTTTGACTATTCTGCAACAGGGAACGTACCTGGCGAATCAAGAAACGGAGGCACTGTTTCGTCTCGATTTCCCAGGGATGGACGAAGTGATGAGTTTGAAGAAGATCGTCGACTTTATGGAGCATTCAGACTATCAGCGCTACGTTGTCGATACCGCACCGACCGGTCATACACTGAGATTCTTGATGCTGCCGGACATGTTGGACAACTGGATCAAGCTATTGGCCCGGCTGCGCTGGAAATACCATGCCATATCCAGACAATTTGCCAGGGCAGACCGCATAGAGAAGGCCGACGAGTTTCTGTTGGACATGAAAAAGACTGTGAGCAAAGTGAGAGCGCTCCTACAAAACGCCGAGAAAACCGAGTTTGTGGTGGTAACGATCGCCGAGAAGATGGCTGTTTCCGAAACAGAAGCTCTCCTCCGCGGCCTGAAGCACCTGCGTATCCCCTCCCGGCACATGATTATTAACAACATCTTTCCGCGCGAGGATGGGGGGTTTGCTGAGATGAGGCGCAAAACCCAGGAACGATATATCCAGGCAATGAAAGAGAAGTTTAGCGCGCAAAGCATCACAGAGGTGATGTTGCAGCCAACCGACATTCAAGGCATCGACAGCTTGCAACAGTTGGGAACTCAGCTCTTTCATCCCGGCGTAGGGGCCGATTTATCGCGCCCATTCGCGCCCATCCGTTAACGACGCCCGCTGCTTTTCTTTTCCAGACTTGCTACTCTTTGCTTCAGCTCTTCATTTTCTGCGGCCATTTTTCTCATTTCGAGCGATTTCAAGAACGGATCGCCTTCCCACCAATCAATGCCTATCGCTTTTGCCTTATCCACGGAAGCGATCAACAACCTGATTTTAATAGTTAAAAGCTCAACTTCTACCAGATCAATCTTGATATCGCCAACGATCACTATTCCTTTGTCAAGTATGCGATCCAGGAGATCGGCCAGATTGGTTGTTTGCAGGCTAGTGATTTGTTGCGCCATAAATGCCTCTTCTCTCCATCATCATAGCAGTTCCCCCAGAGGGCCTAAATCTAGATTCAGATCCTCATCTTGTAAACCGAACGTTTCCTTCAACTGTCCCATCCTCTCATCGAGCAGGAAAAAGGCATTGCCCATCCTTTCGATTTCTCCAGCGTCTAGCTGCCCGGCATCTATGCGCCGGACAGCCTGCTTCTCCATTAGCTTTCGTATCAGATCAACCAGGGTTAAGACGAGTTTCGCCAGTCCCTTTTCCACATTTTTGGGATCGATAGTGGTTGCGGGCGCAGAAAGTTGATCCAGTCCGTAATCAATGGCCGCCGCTAACGTTCTGGCTGGTGTCTCTCTATCATCGCTGGCGTGCTGGCTCTCCTGCTGGGGAAAAAATGGAAGCGTCTGATCGACTTTTCCCGCTCCCAGGCGCGGCTCCTCCAACACCTCTCCCTGGGGGAACGATTGCCAGGAAAGTAGCTCCGCGTCTCTCTTGCTGCTGCTTCTTGCCGCTTGCTCAACCGTTTTGACCGAGGAAAGTAACAGGCCAACGTTGAGGTAAACCAGATCGATATCTGCTACCGACAGCAGTACCTCTCCCTTCACCATCACCCCTTTATCTAAAAGCCTGTCTAACAGCTCAAGCAAGGAAACTCGCTGGCTCTTGCTTATCTGATCGCCAGTTCTGATTTTTGCATGGCTCATAAATTGTTCGTCCATATTTTCGAGTGTAGCTGCGCAATTCATTGCGCCAGGGCGGGCGCGATAAATCTGGCCTCTACAGGCGCAATGAATTGCGCAGCTACACCTGCTTGCTTACAACCATTTCAAATTACGTAAAATTGTATGGCGGCCAGGGGCCCGAAACCTGGAGGTCTAACCCCATGGACGCATATTGCTTCTGTAACCTTGTGCCATGTTCGCAAAAACGCGCTGCCTTCTCTCTTTCAACTAAATACACAGCGTTGAGTATCATCTCTTGCGCTTTACCAGTCAATTTTTGCGGCAAGGTTTTATTCAGTTTCGCTTCATACGCCTCTTTTGTCAGCGCGTGAAAAATACGCTCGCTCAGTTCGGCTAGCCGGGCAGCGGCGTTGTCCTTGACTGCTTCTTCCATTTTTCTTCCGAGCAAATAGGCGGCCCCTCTTGATAATGTGTCTCTTTTCTCCTGCAAGCTTTTGAATTCAGGTTCGCTCTGCATCATCTGCTGCATCAATTGTTGCTGATCGGCATAGACTTTCAAGCCCCATTCTTCTCTGCCGACAAATTTCGCAAGGAGCTTTGCGAACTTCCCCTCGTCATCGCGCAGCATCTTTGAGGCGGCCAGCTCATCTTTTAAAATCGTGCCAAACGAAAAGGGAACGACTGTAGCATCCTTCATCAGGGCAGCGACTACATCCTCGTGGGCTTGCAGAAGCTCCGCTGTTGCAGTTTGAGCCTCTCCCATGGTTATTGCGAATGCAGAAAAGACCTGCTTTACCTGGATTTTGAATTGTTCGACATCAATTTTACTCACCATGACACACAGAACTTTTCCGCCCACGGGATAGATTTTGTGTGTCTTATCTATTCCCAGCACATCCAGGCAGGCAGCGCTCTTATCTACCAACCCATAGGCATAGAGACCATCTGTAGCCATCGCTCGCTTTCTCTCTCTATTCACCATCACCCACTCGTTTATAGGAAAGAACCACCAAATCTGCGTCCAGCTTGATGATATAGCGTTCTTTTTCAAAGACCTGGTAATCTGGATTGATAGAGGCCAGGAACTGGTTGATATCTGCCACTTCGGCTTCAGCAATCCAGCCGCCCTCAGCCTTATTAATCGAGACGACGCGTACCCCTCTGGCCGCAATCATCTCATGCAAAAATTGTGTTACCGTCTCCTTGACTTCAGCAATCATCCATTTTCCCCCTCTCTGGCGATCATCAATCTTTCCAGGAGCACCGCCTCCTGTTTTTGATACTCCGCCTCAGAAATCTCATCGATTTCATAAAGAGTTTGTATGCGCAGTAATGCCTCTTTTATTTTTGCCTCGTCAGTAAATTCTGTTTGCGCCATGTCGCAGATCTGCTGAAATATACCGATCAGACCCTTTGCCGGTAATCCGATCAATAAATCGTCAAGTACGAACATCCGTTTTATCTCCTTCACTGCTACTGGCTCTGAAGAACTGGCCGATTTTGCACGCAAATCTCCATCGTTTCAGACCATTTAGCATTCTACTCTTCATTATAATGGTTCCCCAAAACGGGGCCGGTTTGATAAGCCTGTCATGTGTCGAACTCTCGATTTTATGAGGTGAGTATACTCAAATTACTACAGTAGTAGTCTGAAGTTTTGCTCTCAAAACATCAGTTAAGTTGTCCATCTTCACATATGAGGAGGTTCACAAACATGGCAGTAGAAAAAACGATGGCGTCGTCCAGCCTCGTCGAGGTAATCGACCGCATTCTTGACAAAGGCGTAGTCATTGACGCCTGGGTCCGCATCTCATTGGTCGGCATCGAACTCCTGGCAATCGAAGCCAGAGTCGTCGTCGCCTCGGTCGAGACCTATCTGAAGTATGCCGAAGCCATTGGGCTGACTGCTACAGCAGCCGCCGCCTAAGGCCGAGCAAACAGCAGTAAGGCGTTCTTTCCAGGCATCAAGGAGCCCCAGGCTCCGTGCCTGGAAAGCATGCCCCCAGGCCCTACAGGAAAACAGGGCAGGCAGTAGCGAAAGAACGGATCAGAGGTGAAAAATGTTCAGCGATCAAATGAAATCCCTAACCGAAGATATTGAGTCCGCGTATGAGACAAGGCAAGCGGCGATTTCCGCTCTTGCAAAGGAAACCCACCAGTCTCTAGACAATTTCCAGCGGGAGCGCGCAAAAATGGGGCGCGGTCTGCGGCGATCCCTGACCTCCAACAAATCACAGCGCGCAAAGCAGGTGCAGAGAATGCGTGCCACGCACAAAAAAGACGAAAAAGAGATGAGCAGAGCATTGACTACGTTTCTTTCTGCCGCTGAAAAAGCAAGAATGCAGGAGTTTACCACACTGATCGGCGAGATACAAGATGAGATAGCGACTCTTGAACACAATACGGCTAACATGCTGGCTGACTTTTGCAGCGAGCGGGAAGAGATGGCGAGAGACTTGAAGGCAAGTCTTGCGAGCGGAACCAGAGAACGCGCAGCGCAAACCCGTGCGATGTTGTCCCGCTTTACGACAGAACGCCAGGAGATGTCTGCTTCTTTGAGTAACGAGCTTTCATCTTTTCAAAGGAGTCTTCATCAATCAGTAGACGAGATGATGGCCGATTTCACCGCCGACCATCGACAAGCTCACGCCCACTGGCATGATCTGGCGACAACAATGAACGCAAAAAGAGCAGGCTAAACACATGAGTAAGAATGCTGTGCTGAATGGTTTATCTGTCAGCCCATCAGAGAAGTTTATAGAGACCCCTTCGGTCAAAAAAATTATCGATCGGGCAATCTCCTACCTTGAGGTTGGCGTGCCAGTGCATTTAACCGGCCCAACCGGTACGGGAAAAAGTACTCTGGCTCTGCACCTAGCCTGCAAACTTCATCAACCGATAATGCTGATGTTTGGGGATGAAGGATTTGAAACCGCGGACTTGATTGGAGATAAAGTCGGGTATCGGAAGAGCAAGCTGATTGATAATTTCATTCACTCTGTTCTCAAGACAGAAGAAGATGTTTCGCAGCGTTGGGTAGATAACCGGTTAACCACTGCCTGTAAGGAAGGTTTAACCCTGGTCTATGATGAATTCAACCGGTCAAGGCCGGAAGCCAACAATGCCTTCCTGTCGGTATTGGAGGAGGGAATCCTGACGCTGCCGCCTTCGGAGGAAGAGGCCGGTTATATTAAAGTTCACCCAGGCTTTCGAGCTATCTTCACCTCCAATCCCTTTGAGTATTCCGGCGTTCACAAAACTCAGGACGCGCTGTTAGATCGCATGGTCAGCATCCACTTAGATTATTTCGACGAGGAGACCGAACGAGCCATTGTGATGGCTCGCAGTGGTGTAACAGCCGAAGACGCCAGAAAGATCGTCGGAATTTTGCGAGACTTCCGTCAGATGATCGGTCGCCACCAGGCCATCAGCATCAGGCCGGGCATTATTATTGGCAAAATGCTCCGGCAAAAAGGGATGCACGCGGAGAGACGCGATCCCCTGTTTGTGGACATTTGTGTCGATGCTTTCATTTCAGGGAAGCATAGCAGCAGTGAGCGCGAGCAGATGACGGAGACCATTATCAGCCTCATTCATAAACACGTTCAGGAGAAGGTGACGATGCCAATTCTGCCGGTCGGGACAGGCTTCTAAGCCAGGAGGTACGTATGATCGCAAGAGGCATCAGTGATATCAGGGGCATTCGCCGCATGAATACCCGGCCAGGGCCAATCACCGAAAGCAGCGGGCTGTTAAAGCTCTACCTGCTGGCTGCTGAAAAAGACACTGTACAGAAAAAACTGGCCTGGGTCGGGCGACAACAGGAGCAAGCGGAAAAAAGGCTTTCTGAGATTGCGCATACGATGCAAACAGTGAAGAAGAGCGTCGAGGAGATAGCAGGCAGAGAGTCAACTTCAAACGCTCATACCAGATCTCACACCACGTTCATCGAATACTAATGCCAAATATGGTAATGTGGCGGCGCAATTGATTGCGCCGCCACATTACCATATGCCCTCCCGCGTATTTCAGAAATTGTGCGTATAGGCCCAGGCCAGCGCCACCACCAGCACCGACAGCGCGGCCACCGTCGTCAGCGCGATACTGATGATGTAAAACGGGAAGTTTGCCACAACCAGCACGACGGCAAATATCACCCAGAAGACAACAAAGATGGCCGCCAGGATTTGCCACGCTTGTATGCGCCTCATTCGCCCCACCTTTCGCTGATCATTGGCCGATGCACGCCATCTTCCCATTCCGCTATATACAGGACTATAGTATAACAGATAGGGAGAAAACATGCTGGCATGAGATACCGGCATCTGGCAAGAAGTAAGGAATAGATCGTGTCACTAACACTCATCGATCGCTTTCATCCGCGCCTGCGCCGCGAGCAGCAGGCCGCCATCGAGGCCGGGCAACTGCGCATCCGCGACGAGTTAGCTCTGCTGGAAGGGGAACAACTGCGCCCATTGGCGCTCCTCAGCCTGCTCATGCTGATCGTCGGCGCGCTGTTCTTTGTCGCGCTGACCCTCGTGTCTATCATGGCGCGCGGTCACGGACTGCAAATCAATGCTGGCATCGGGGGCATCTTGCTCTGGCTGCTCGCCAACATCATCGCCTATATCGTCGTTTTGCCGCTGCACGAGGCCGTTCATGGGCTGGCCTTCGCTTTTTGGGGCGGCAAACCGTACTTCGGCACAAAGTTGCCGCTCGCGCTCTATTGCGGTGCGAAAAACCAACTCTTCCGCCGCGATCCCTATCTCGTCGTCGGGCTGGCCCCGCTCGTCGTCATCACGCTGGCAGGCATCGTCTTCACATTATTGGCCCCCCGCGCGGCCTCTTATACGCTGTTTGGTACAATCGGCAACATCTCCGGCGCGGCCGGCGACCTCATGGTAGCGCTTCGCCTGCTGCGCCAGCCCCGCTCCATCCTGATCGAGGACACCGAGACCGGCTATCGCTCCTGGGAAATCGCCGCATGACGCCCTTTTCTTCACGATGCAAGGCAACCAGAGGCCGCCAACTGGTTGCCTTGCATCATGGCCTGCAAATGGGAACGAGGTTATTTCGTGTTCTGGGCCGCTCGCTTCGTGGTATCGACGACATCTTGCCCAGTCTGCTTCACGGTTCCAGCGGCTTTTTGGGCAAGATCACTCAGACTGCTGCCGGTGTCCTTCACCCTTGCAGTTGCCTGCTGCGCGTAATCCTTCAAATTGCTGCCGGTTTGTGAAACACGATCAGACACTTGCGACAGGTATTGATTCATCTGCTCGCTATCGGGCAGATAGCCGCGCGCTTCCTGGAGACGCTCACTCATCATCTGGCGCATCTCTTCGTCGCGCACGAACATAATGAGCAAGCCGATACCCAGACCAACAAGCAAACCGCTCATAAAACCTTTCATCTTCAACTTCCTTTCATTTTGAGTCCTTTTGAGAACTCACTATCCCCTTATCCACGCTATCAATTGACAGCGTGGATCTATCGCCTGATTCGCCAACTTCCCTCTACACGCAGCAGGCATGGAAAAGGTTACAATTCCCCGCGCGCGCATGTGATATAATGACGTCCTCTATAATTCACAATGCATGATGAAAGAGATGTTTCTTCGCCTATGCCAGAATTACCAGAAGTAGAATATACAGCACGCCAGTTGCGCGGCAGCGTGATTGGCGCGGAGATAGGGGATATACAGGTTTTTTGGGAGCGCACCATCGGCCATCCTGGAGCGCAGGATTTCGCGGCGGAAGTCGTGGGGAAACGCATCTCCGGCGTGCGGCGGCGCGGTAAATTTCTCTTAATCGACCTTCTACCCGCGACCAGTACAGAGACCACAGCAGCAACGGATTTTCTCTCGATCCATCGCCGCATGACCGGCAACCTGCTCCTGCTGCCACCTGGCTGGGAGATCGATACCAGCTTGCGCGAAAGCGACGCGGCGGCCTGGCACACGCGTGGGCCAACTCTCCTCGCGCGCCTTACCGCCGCACTCGTGACCGAGAGAGGCCAACCCATCAAGCTCAGCGATACGGAGTATTGCCGGGTCTGTTTCACTTTCAGCGACGGGCGGCGACTCATCTATACAGACCCGCGCAAATTTGGGCGCGTCGAGTGCTGGCCGCTTCAACGTGAAGACGAGGTTTTCGCCAACCTGGGACCGGAGCCGCTCAGCAACGATTTTACCGCCGGGACGTTGGCAAACGCCTTAGCGCGGCGCAAAACGTCGATCAAACAAGCACTGCTCGATCAAACGATCGTAGTCGGCCTGGGCAACATTTACGCTGACGAGGCGCTGTTTGCCGCGCGCATCCATCCCCTGCGCCGCGCCGATAGCCTCACGCAAGCAGAAAGCGCGGCCCTGCGCGACAGCATCGTCGCCGCACTGACGCTGGGCATCGAGCATGGCGGCACATCGTTCAGCGATTACCGCGGCCTGTGGGGCGAAGCCGGAGAGAACTATAACCATGTGCGCGTGTACCAGCAGGACGGTAAGCCCTGCATCCGCTGCGGCACGCTGATCGAGCGCAGAGTGATTGCCCAGCGCAGCGCCCACTTCTGCCCGACCTGCCAAACGCTGGCCGTCACCGTGGGATAAGAATTGGTTGCAGGCTACCGGGCAGTCATACAACTGTCATTGTGGGGTAAAGAACGCTGGCGTACACTGCACCGTTTTGGAAGTACCTGGCACGCCGCTAAAGCTCACGCCGACGGTGGCTGGCACGCCTGCCGGCTGGCGTCCCGCGAGCGGTAGGGAAAAAGTCACATAACCGCCATTATCGCTGACCGGCTGAGCGTTCAGAGAGATGCTGCCATAGGCGAAGTTCACTGTCGCCGTCGCCGTCGCCCCACTCACGCCCTGAATATGATGCGTTAAGCGAGCATAAATGGTAATAGTGGAGTAGAGACCGGGCGCGTTATTGGATGACCACGCTCCACAAATATAGGGAGCAAAGGTGGGAATTGGCGAAATCTGCGCCTGAAACGACGGGTTGACCGTTGCAGTCGGCTTTGGTTGCGCTTGCGTAACAGGCGCAAAAGTCCCACATGCCGCCACCAGAAGCAGGCAGCTCGATACAAAGATAGAAAAAATCAGGTATTTTATTCTGCTCATTATTTCCTTCGCGGCCAAAATTGCCATTTGCTATAACTATGCCATAATATAAAACAGATTATAACACAAATGTGACAACCGCAAGAGGGTAGGGGCAATCCCTTGCGGTTGCCCTGGTGACACGCTTGTCCCGTTCCTGGCGCTTTGCCAAAACCCGCACATCAATGTCAACTTGCTCATTAGACACAACTATGATACACTATGCCTGGTTGGAAAACTCCCAGACGAACAACGATTGTGTAAAACTCTAGTGGGGATTGGTATTCTTGTGGATCAACAACTTGACAGGCAATGGGAATGGCTGACGCGGCTCTCTCATGAAGGAGAGACGCGGCCAGAGCAGCCTGCTCCACAGCCAGAACGGAGACAGCAAGAGCTGCCGGACTCGACAGGAGATGACCACGCATTGTTCATTGAGATCCGCCCCGACCCTGAACGCGAGCAGCGCAAGGGTGTGCCTGAAGTTATTTTTGGCGAGACCAAAGAGCCTGCGCAGATTGTGGCGATGGCCCAAACCTTGCTGAGCAAAACGGGCAGAGCCATTATCAGCCGGGTGCGGCCTGAGATGGTCGCGACGCTCCAGGCGGCATTTCCAGCGTCTACGGTTTCTGTTCGCGAGACGGCCCACGCGGTTGTTATTTCCATGCCCGATTATGTACGGCGGAACACGGGCGGGCTAGTGGGAGTGATCAGTGCTGGCACATCCGATATCCCGGCGGCTGAAGAGGCCGCGCTCATCGCTGAAGAGATGGGCTGCCGGGTTGCGCGCGTGTACGACGTGGGCGTTGCGGGCTTGCATCGCCTGGTAGAACCGCTGCACAATCTGCTCGACGCCGACGTCGATGTACTCATCGTCGCCGCCGGTATGGATGGCGCGCTGCCCTCGGTGGTAGCAGGATTGGTTCCTGTGCCAGTCATCGGTTTACCAACATCAATTGGCTATGGCTTAGGCGGCAAAGGAATTGCCGCGTTGCTCTCAATGTTGCAAACGTGCGCGCCAGGGCTGACCGTCGTCAACATCGACAATGGCATCGGCGCGGGCAGCACGGCGGCGCTGATCGCCAATCGCGCGGCGCGCGGGCGCCAGCGAGAGCAGCAGTCGCAGTAAGGAAGCAGCGAGATATTCTGCATCTATTTCGTGCGAAATTGTCGGGATGTCTCACCGCATCATTTGTGGTTCATGTGGTAGTCAGGTTAGAGTTTTGAAAGAGAGGCGGGACTTTCTATGGCAAACAACAAGCGAGGCCCGGAACCAGGGTCTCCCAAAGCCAAACACGGCGGCCAGGCAGTTCGAGAAAAGTACGGTTCGGAGTTCTATTCCAAGATTGGCAAGAAAGGTGGAGACGCGGTCAAAAGCAAGCGCGGGCCGCAATTCTACGCCGATATTGGCAAAAAGGGCGGCGAGTCCACCAAGCGCCAGCAAGGCACGGAGTTCTATTCCAAGATTGGCAAAAAAGGCGGCGAACGCGGTCGCCCCACGGACGAAGCCCAGGCCGAGTAAAAGGTAACATCTCGCGGTGAGAAGCCGGTGGAGGTTGCCGATGCCCATGGGCATCGGCAACATCCACCGGCTTCTCACCTTCTCATTCTCTAGTAGCCACAACCATCGGCATTGTGTTATAATACTAACGATATCAGAGTGGAGAGGTCGGAATTAGTTTTTACGGACGCCTCTTTGACACCACTGGCAACAGAATTTTACCTATCTCTTGAGAGGGAAACAGCATATGGCTGATACAATCACGGCCGATATGATTATTCACGATGTCGTTAGCCGTTATCCGGCGACGGTCAAGATTTTTCATGGGCATGGACTGCCCTGCACGGCTTGCGCCGTCGGTTCGCGCGAGAGCATCGCGGGCGGCGCGCGCACGCACCGCTTCGGCCCAGAGAAACTCGACACGCTCCTGCTGGACCTGAACGCGGTCCTTGATGGACGCCCCACGTCGGTTGCCCCTAAGAAAGCTCCGATCGGGCGCGGCGTTCCCCTGCAAATGTCAAACGCGGATCCGAGCCGCAAAATCAAGCAGGTTATCGCCATCATGAGCGGCAAGGGCGGCGTCGGCAAGTCGCTTGTCACCGGTCTGCTGGCCGTCTCGCTGCGACGGCAGGGCTTGCGCGTCGGCATACTTGACGGCGATATTACCGGCCCCAGCATCGCGCGTATGTTCGGTACCAAGGGCCAACCTATGAAGTCCGCCAGCGGCGGCATTGATCCTCTGACCAGCGCCGGAGGCATCAAGATCATGTCGATGAACATGTTCCTGGAACACGAAAGCGACCCGGTGGTCTGGCGCGGGCCAATGGTCTCCGGCGCCATCAAACAATTCTACAGCGATGTCGATTGGGGCGATCTTGACTACCTGCTGGTCGATCTGCCGCCCGGTACGTCGGACGCGCCTATGACGGTGTTGCAATCGTTGCCCGTCGATGGCATCGTCATCGTCTCATCGCCGCAGATGCTGGCAACGATGATCGTCATGAAATGCGTCAACATGGTGCGGCAACTCAAAGGCATCATCGTCGGCGTCGTGGAAAACATGGCCTACTTCGAGACGCCCGGCGGCGAACGCTACGAGATCTTCGGGCCAACCAACGCGCCCGATCTGATCAACCTGACGGGCGCGCCTCTGCTGGCGCAGTTGCCCATCGACTCACAGCTCACCTCGCTGTGTGATGCCGGGCGCGTCGAGGAGTATCACGGCGTCGCTTACGAAGAACTGGCCGAGAATTTCATCAACACATTGAAAATTAAGCGGTAGTTGGCCGACGCAATGCATTGCGCCGCCACAACTGTCTGGTCTGTATATGGAACGATCAGCATGGCTTAAAGAGAAGCGGCGCATGGCCGAGGTGCGCATGGATACCCTGTTCGCCGCCACTTACGACGACCATTGGGGCGGGTACAGCAACGCCTCGCATGTCACTTTCGTGCAACGTTTGCTGGACCTTTGCCCGCCCGGCTGCGCCATCCTTGACGCGGCCTGCGGCACAGGCAAATACTGGCCCATGATCCTTGCAAGCGGTCGATCTGTCACAGGGATCGATCAGTCGCGGGAAATGCTGAACAAAGCGCATCATTGCTATTTCACCGTCGAGATCATCGACGAAAATGAACGACAAGAGGCGTTCGCGCAGGGTAAAGCGCAAGGCTTGCCGCTCATCGAAGGCGAATATACCATCGGCGGCTATCACTACTACCCACCCATCGCACAGGCCCGGCGCTGGACAGTGGACGCTGGTTTCACCGTTATGGACGAGGGTGATGGGTATTACCATTTCCTGACACAAAAACAATCAATGTGATACCACGTTTTTGGGCTTGCGAATCAAGAGCAGCAGCGCGCCCGCGACAAGAAACGAGACAGCCATCGTCCAGAACGCGCTGCCAAAGCCGAAGCGGTCGATCATCCAGCCCAGAATCGCGCCCCAGACCGAACCGAGTCCGTAGGACAGGGCAAAGTAGAGGCTGAAGGCCGAGTCGCGTATCTCCGGGCCAGCCGCATCGGCAAGATACGCTTGCAAAAGCGGGCTTTCCGCGTAAATAGCGAAGCCCATCACCAGCAACGACAGGGGAATGAGCCACACGGGCATCCCAGGGCCAGCGAGGTAGAGAAACAGGATGATCGTCACGGCAGACGCGCCATAGAAGAAATACAGCATCGGTTTCCGGCCCAGCCTATCCGAGAGGCGACCGCCCAGCAGCGGGCCAAGCACGCTCCCGATCAGCAGCAGCGTAAAGAAAATGCTGAGCGTGCCGCTATTGATATGGCGAATGTTTTGCAGATAGAGTGGGACGAAAGTGGTCACGTTGCCCAGACCGCGCCCGCCTGCCGCGATCAAGGAAACCAGTATGATAATCACGATCGTGCGATTATGCAGCGGCTTGATAAATGTTCTCAAGCCAGCTTTCCAGTCTCGCCCCACTGTGCGCCCATTAGTCGCCACCTCCGCTTGCTCGCGAGGCAGGGCGCGCCGATCCAACAAATTTTTCTCATCAACCAGGATCAGGATGGCGATACCAAAAATAATGCCCGGCAGCGCTGCCAGGTACAGCACGGGACGCCAGCCCCATAGACCAAGCAGCGGCCCGGCAATCAACGGCACGGCCAGCGTGCCAATGTTGCCGCCCGCGACATGCCAGGCCAGCGCGTAGCCATGCCGCTTGCTGCCGAAACGCTCAGTCAGATACGAACTGCCCACGGGATGCTGCGGCGCGCCGGAGATGCGCGAGAGCAGAGTCCAGAGCATCAGCGTCCAGTAGCCGCTGATCGTGCCGGTGAAAAAGGTGCTAAGGCCGACGAAGATATTGCCGACTCCCAACATCACCTTACGCAGGATATAACGGCTGAGCAGGCCAAAGGATATCTGCAAAAGGCCGCCCACGGCGCTCGGTATGGCGACGATCAGGCCGATCTGCGTATAGCTCAGGTGGTACTCGATCTGAATGATTGGGTAAATAAG
The DNA here is from genome assembly GCA_035533955.1 of Ktedonobacteraceae bacterium. Taxonomy (GTDB): domain Bacteria; phylum Chloroflexota; class Ktedonobacteria; order Ktedonobacterales; family Ktedonobacteraceae; genus CADDZH01. The sequence goes on from DATLSW010000131.1 coordinate 22,873, forward strand.
CGGCATGAGAACGGTGGTAGCGTGAATGACGGCGTGAGCAGCGCTGACCAGAAAGAGGTCACGTCCTTTGGCGGGAATGGTGTCAATTTGCGCTTCAAGAGCTTCGCGGTCGGTCGGTGAGAGTTCAGCAGGTCTGTGTGTTGTTTGCTCCATAGGGCATAGGGTCTCCTTACATAAAGTTTATCATACAATTGCGAGAGAGATGCAGGCCAATGCATCGCCATTCAGAGAAAATTGGCTGTGGGAATCAACTTTATGCGTAGGGGCCGATTTGCGGAACAAAGCCAGCCCTCATAAACCGGCGAGCGTGTGTGATACAATGACAGCATCATCGATCACTCGTAGGTACATCTGGAACACGCACTCAATGAAGAGGAGCAGCCAACGACCATGCTTGAACAACAATCACCTGAGACGAAGACACACGAGATACGACCCGCCGCCATTGAGCAGGGGACGCTTTTTGATACGAAGACGCTGGCACAGTTGAAAAGCGAGCGGCAGCACTGGGAAGAGACGGCGCTGCTCAAATCGCTACAGCGCGTGCCGGAGCGCGACAACCTGATCACCACGTCGGGCTTGCCGATCAACCGACTCTACACGCCGCAGGACAACGCCAACATCGACTACGCGCGCGATATTAACCTGCCAGGCGAATACCCGTACACGCGCGGCGTGCAGCCGACGATGTACCGCGCCAAACACTGGACGATGCGCATGTTCGCAGGCTTCGGCACGGCGGAAGATACCAATCGGCGCTTCAAATATCTCCTCACGCAAGGACAGACCGGCCTCTCGACAGCCTTCGACATGCCGACGCTCTACGGCTACGATACCGATCATCCGATGGCGATGGGCGAGTTCGGCAAGTGCGGCGTCGCCGTCTCCTCGCTGGCCGACATGGAGATTCTCTTCGATGGTCTGCCCCTGGACAGGATCACAACGTCAATGACCATCAACAGTCCCGCCTCTGTGATCTGGGCTATGTACATCGCCAATGCCGAGAAGCGCGGCTACCCACGCGCCATCCTGGGCGGCACGCTGCAAAACGACATCTTGAAGGAGTACAGCGCCCAGAAAGAATTTCTCTTCCCGCCGGAGCCATCGCTGCGCCTCGTCACTGATACCATTGAGTTCGGCACGCGCTACATGCCGCGCTGGAACACCATCAGCATCAGCGGCTACCATATTCGCGAGGCGGGAGCGACGGCGGTGCAGGAACTGGCCTTCACCATCGCTGACGGCCTGGCCTATGTCGATGCCGCCCTGGAACGCGGCCTGAAGATCGATGAGTTCGCGCCGCGCCTGTCTTTCTTTTTCGATGTGCATAACGACTTCTTCGAGGAGATCGCCAAATTTCGCGCCGGTCGCCGCCTGTGGGCCAAACTGATGCGCGAACGCTATAAAGCGCAAGACCCGCGCTCGTGGCTCATGCGCTGCCACGCCCAGACGGCGGGCGTCTCGCTGACGGCGCAGCAGCCCGACAACAACATCGTGCGTACAGCAGTCCAGGCGCTGGCCGCCGTCCTCGGCGGCACAAACTCGCTGCACACCAACTCGCTCGACGAGGCGCTGGCCCTGCCAACAGAAAAGGCCGTGCTGATCGCTCTGCGCACGCAGCAGGTGATCGCCCACGAAAGCGGCGTCGCCAACACCGTTGATCCGCTCGGCGGCTCGTACTTCATCGAGGCGCTGACCGACCAGACCGAGCAGGCCGCGCTCGACTACCTGAACCGCATCGACGCGCTCGGCGGCGTGCTGCCCTGCCTGCGCAACGGCTTTATCCAGCGCGAGATCGCCGAATCGGCCTATCGCTACCAGCAGGAGATCGACGCGCACCAGCGCACCATTGTCGGCGTCAACGATTACGTAATGGATGAGAATATCAAAGTCCCGACGCTCTATATTGATCGCGAAGGCGAAAAGGCCCAGATCGCGCGCTTGCAGCGCGTGCGCCGCGAGCGCGACAACGCGGCGGTGCAGCGCGCGCTCGACAATCTGCGCCGCGTCTCCGAAAGCACGGAGAACACTATGCCGGCCATTCTCGAAGCCGTCAACGCCTACGCCACGCTGGGCGAAATCATGGACGTCTTCCGCGCCGTCTTCGGCGAATACATGGAACCGGCGGTGTTTTAAGAATGCACAACCCTCAACATGGCCTGGTACAAAAACAACTCTTGACGCCAGCGGATATCGAGGCGGTCTCGCGGCTTGCCGGGGTATGCAACGCTTACGAACAGCTCGACATGCGCGCGGACTGGCTCGATGTTCGCCCGGAGTATTTCGGCAATATGCATGACTACCTGTATTATGAAGATGACAGGCTGGTCGGCTATCTTTTCCTGCGCAGAAATGGGACAGCGCAAAAAGAAGTCACCGGCATCGTACATCCTGACTATCGCCGCCGCGGCATTTTCTCAACGCTGCTGGCAGCGGCCAGGGAAGAATGCAAACAACAACAGGTGCAGAAGCTCATCCTCATCTGCGAAGACCGCTCCGCGTCAGGGCAGGCTTTCATTGCGGCAAGCAGGGCCAGGCACGACTTCTCAGAACACAAAATGGTACTGGGTTCCTTCCACGAAAGCTACAGCTTTGATGATCGCCTCGCCGTTCAGGAAGCTGATATGAGCGATCTGGATGCTCTGATCACGATCATCGCCGATGGTTGGGGACGCGGCACGCATGAGGTACGCGAGTCGGTTACTTTCAATCTGCAAGAGCCGACGTGCGATGTCTATATTGCTCGTTTCGGCGGCGACGCATTGAGCTGCGGCGAGCCGGTCGGCTGCCTGCGCGCCTACGATTTTGCGCGTGAAATCGGCATCTATGGCTTCGTGGTACGCCCCGATTATCGCGGGCGCGGCTATGGTCGGCAAATCCTGGAAGAGGTTATTCGCGCCGTCCAGTCGCGGAGCCAGAAACCGATCATGCTCGAAGTGGACACAGACAACACCACCGCGCTCAATCTCTATCGTTCGTGCGGCTTCGAAGTCGTGCGAACGTATGAATATTACGCAATTGATGTGGCATAATGCTGTGGCGGCGCCATGAATTGCGCCAGGGTCGGCATAGGGCGCGATCAATCGGCTGGCGCAATTCATAGCGCCGCCACAGCGGATTCGCCTCTACAGCAATTTAGGAGAACGTTTTTGGCAGCACACCCAACACAGGGATTCATCACCCGACAGGCGTGGACAGCGGACGAATTAGCCGAGGCAGAGGCGCTCATCACTACCTGCAATGCCTATGAAGATTTGCGCATCAAGCTGGCACACTCCCTGCTGCGCTCGCGTCCCGGCAATGTGAACGACGATTTTCTCTACTACGAGGAGGGCAAACTGGTTGGCCTGCTCGCGCTGGATGATATTCCCAAAGAAGACCGTGAAATGACGGGTCTGGTGCATCCCGATTATCGCCGCCGCGGCATTTTCACAGAGTTGTTAGCAATGGCGAAAGCGGAGAGCAGGTTGCGCGGCATAAAGCGCCTGGTGATCGTCTGCGAGCGCTTTTCGCGCTCCGGCATGGCCTTCGTCGAATCCGTCGGCGCTCAATACGACTCGTCCGAGCATTTGATGTATTTGCAGGATTTTCAGGCCAGGAATGCCTACCAACCGCTGCTCACTCTTACGCGGGCCACGCCGGATGATCTCTATGACATCGCTCACATTCTTGCGACGAGCTTCCACGAAGATGAAGAGCAAACACGGCAACATCTACCCGGCGATATGCAGAATCCAGACGTTACCTATTACATTGCGCGTCTGGGCAATGAACCGGTCAGTTGCCTCAACGTCTTTGACGATAGCGTCTGCGCGGCCATCTATGCCTTCGGCGTCGTCCCAGAGTACCGGCGGCACGGTTTCGGGCGGCAAGTTTTAGAGCGCATCATCACCTTGATCCAGGCCATATACGGCAAGCAACGGCGCATCCAGCTCGAGGTAGAAACCAACAACAGCAACGCCATTGCCCTCTATCGCTCCTGCGGCTTCCGCGAAGTCACAACCTACGGCTATTACAATCTCGATCTGGCCTGATCCTGAACCCCCAGTTCTCCCACCCTCTTGTCATTCAGCCTCATCCACGCTATCATACGATGTGCAAGACATGAATAGCGATTACCGTTTTTTTGGTTGCGCGCAAGAACCTACAAGAAAGGCGCTACAGAACGTGGCGTATGGAACATAGCAATGTTTGTGAATATCACTCTGTTCTTACATGGCTGGAATATTTTTCTCATCCTGGCCGCCGGCCTCATCACCGGCATCTGGGGCTTTGTCCTGTTTTTTAGAAAAGCGCAGGAGATCCCGCGCTCGTGGCGCAACGCGCTGATCGTGACCTCCATCCTGGCGTTGCTGCAAGGGGTCTTTGGCGTGATCTTGTTGCTGGAAGGTCTCAAACCGGAGGGAGGAGATTCCCTCTATTACCTGCATTTCGTCTACGGTGCGATTGTGGCGCTAGCGATCCCGGTTGCCGTCACCTATGCTACTGGCGGAAAGAACGTGCGCCGCGATATCCTGATTTTTAGTATCGCCGCCATCATCCTCTTCGCCGCCGGTTTCCGTGCCTGGATGACCGGCCCGACCGCGTGGCCCTGGATACCTTAATGTGGCGGCGCAATTCATTGCGCCGGTCAGCCGCCACCAACGAAGATGATTCTGGCGCAATGAATTACGCCGCCACAATTGGAGCATAACATGCAAGCTTCCTTCATTCATCTGGCAGACACGCACCTCGGCTATGAACAGTACGGCGTGCGCGAACGCTTTAACGATTTCAGCCGCGCGTTCTGGCAGATCATGGACGAAGCGGCTGAGAAGCAAGTCGATTTTGTGATCATCGCCGGCGATCTTTTCAACAAACGCGCCATCGACGCGCTGACGCTGATTCACGCCATCGAGGGACTCAAGAAGCTCAAAGACAAGGGCATTCCGGTAATCGCCATTGAGGGCAACCACGACCGCAGCTATTACCGCGAAGGCATTTCCTGGCTGCAATTCCTCTGCCACGAGGAATACCTGATCCTGCTCAGTCCCGAAATGCGCGACGGCGCTCCGTTGATCGCGCCGTGGGACGCACATACCATGCTCGGCTCGCACGTCGATCTGCTCGGCGGTCGCCTGCGCGTGTATGGGCTGCCCTGGCAGGGCGCCGCGACGGCGCGCAGCATGGAAGGGTTAGCCCAGGCGCTGCAAGCCGAACGCGCCAACGAAGAGGCGCAGGGCGTCGAGTATCGCGTCCTGATGCTGCACACCGGCGTCGATGGCATTGTGCCGCGCGTGCAGGGCTTGCCGTCGATGTCGCAATTCCAGGCGCTGCGTCCCTATGTCGATTATCTCGCACTCGGCCATGTGCATAAGCCCTACGAATTCGATCCTCATGATGGCTGGATGTATAATCCTGGTTCGACGGAGACGTGCGGCGCTGAAGAGTCCGCCTGGGAGAATCGCGGCTACTACCTCGTGCAAGTTGACACCATCGAGCCTGAGCGCGTCGTCAACGCGGACAGACCCGCCAGGTATCACTACGCCGAGCGCAAATTCAGCACTCGCCGTCCCTTTGTGCGCCACGAATTGCGCGTGGACGGCCTCGGCGATCCCAACGCCGTCTATGAACGCCTGGAAGACTACTGCCGCCGCGCCACGAATAACCAGCGTGAAAATTCGTCTCTTGATCCAGTAGTGCAAATCAACTTGATCGGCACGCTCGATTTCGACGCGGGCGCTCTCGATACGAAACGTATGGAAGAGATGGTGCGCGGCTATTTCCACTCGCTCTACGAGCGCGTCGATAACAACACTAACGATCAGGATTACGTGGCAGACGACGGCGAACTCGACGGACGCGACCGCTCCACCTGGTACGAACTCGAACGCCGCATCTTCGAGGAACTGGTCAGCCGCGACATCCGCTTCCTGCCTGCTCGCGAGCAGTGGGGCGCGGTCCTCTCAGAACTGAAACGCCTGGCACTGGACAAAGAGGACCCGGCCAGGATCGCCGCGTTCTTGCGCGAACGCCGCGAATCGTTGTTGTAAGAGTAGGGGCGGGGGCTCTGCCCCGCCCACAGGGAGAATATACGCATTGCTCGATCAGCCAGATATCGCACAGCAGCTTTCGCATGTTTTGTGGATTGCCGGTTCTCCCTGCTCCGGCAAATCCACGATCAGCCATACCATTACGCGCATCTATGTATTCCTCGATTACCATGCTGACGCCTGGGCGCGCAATCATTTTGCCCGGCGCGTGGCGGCAGGCGACCCGGAGGCAGGCGCGTTTCTCAAGATGAACATGGATCAACGCTGGATAGAGAGATCGGTCGAAACGCTGTTTCAAGAGACGGTCGCGTCCTGGAGCAAAGAATTCTCTCTTGTCATCGAAGATCTCCTGGCTCTCCCAAAAGACAATTTTATTGTCGCCGAAGGAAACTTCTTCCCCGCCTGCGTCGCGCCATATCTCTCCAACCCGCATCAAGCCATCTGGCTGGTTCCGACAGACGACTTCTGCGAGCAGGCAAGAAGGCAAAAACAGGCTGAACTGGCGCGCAGACAAAAACGGCACGGCGTCTACAACGAGGGCAGCGATCCCGAAAAACGCTTGCGGAAT
>DATLSW010000132.1:0-13909 GCA_035533955.1 Ktedonobacteraceae bacterium
GGTCGCGTCGGCGGCCCGGCCACCACGTCGCCTGTCGTGGCATCGAACAAACCCTCGTGGCAGGGACAGTGCAGGCGGCCATGTCCTTCGTAAATGACCGCGCAGGACAGGTGTGTGCAGACATCGCTATAGGCTACCAGCCCTTTGCCCGGCAGGTTGATCAGGATACCCTGAGCATATTGATCAGGAAAATTGAACACTTTCCACTCGTCCGCTCCCAGTTCACCGACGTGGGCTATCGGAACGGCCTTCACATTCGGCCCTTGCGGTAGATTGCCCACAATCGCCAGCGCGCCTGTTGCCACAAAAAGCGCGCCCGCTGTCCCCAGCAGAAAGCGCAGCGTATCGCGCCGCGTCACCACCTCGTCCTCGTCCCAGAGATACGGGAACTCCAGACGCCACCCTTCCTGCTGTTGCGACGCGGCATTATTGTTTGTGTTTTCTTGCTCTACCTGCGATGGTTGCGATTCTGATCCAGAATGCATCTGCTTCGCCATATGTATGCTCCATTCTCTGCGTATCTCTCAGCTCGCTGGGCCAGAAGGCGCGGCGAGTGAAGTTGCTCCCTGCGCGTGAACAGGCTCCGGATCTGCCGGGACACGCGGCGTCCATGGCTGCGCCGGCGCGGCACGCTGCGGCACGCCTGCCGTTTCAGCATTGGCCCACGGCACAACATTGCGTGTGGCAGTCGGCGCTGGCAAATCAGCGCCTTTGCCCAGGTCCGCCCGCTCGACGAGCGACATCAGATCTAACACCTCGTCTTCATTGGTCATCACCACATAATTGCGCGTGCGCACTGTCTGGCGGCCAAACTGAAACGTATTGACCGGCTTTGCGCCCTGCTTGCCTCGTCCTGCCTCTACCCACTCTTCATACGTGCCATAGAAAATGGCTTGCGTCGGACACACGGTGGCGCACATCGGGCCTTTGCCCTGGCTGGTGCGGTCGTAACAAAGATTGCACTTCTGCATTAAATGCCCGGCGATATTGAATTTCGGCACGCCGAACGGACAGGCAAACCCGCAGTTCTCACAGTAGATGCAGCGCGTCTCGTCCGCGGACTGCACCACACCGTCCGGGCTGACCAGAATGGCTTGCGCCGGGCAAACCTGGGCGCACGGGGCAAGTGGTTCCTCGCAGTGCATACACAATGTTGGCGAGGAAGCGACGCTGTTGTGACGCTCCACATAATCGATATAGATCATGCTCTCGCCCTTGTGCGTATCACACTCGCGGCAGGCTGCCACGCACGAGCGGCAGCCGATACAGCGCGAGGGATCAAGAAAAATTCGTTTGACGGCATGCAACATGAGTCCTCTCTCCTCTCGCTAGTGTATGGTCGGCGTTGGCTGGCTCGCGGCCATCGGCAATTCCTGGCGATGCGCTTTGGCCGCGACGAGATCGGCAACAGCAATATCTTTGGCCCACTCCGGCGGCTGTTCAGCTCTGGCAGCGTGCGCCGCGCAGACCTTATACTCCGGTATCTTCATCATCGGCTCCAGCACGGGGTTGGTCAACTGGTTGACCGCCTGCGTGTGTCCATAGTGATAGGGAATAAACAGCGTATCAGGGCGGATCGAGCGCACCACCAGGGCCGGAGCGGTCATTTCACCGCGCCGCGTGCGCACCGTCACCCAATCGCCATCCTGTATTCCCAGCTTGCTGGCCGCCTGCTCGTGCATCTCGACCCACGGATACGGGGCCATCTCCTTCAAAAAGGGCGTGCGCCGCGTCTGATTGCCGGAGAGATAGTGATAGATCACGCGCCCCGTCGTCAGCACGAGCGGATACTCGTTGTCCGGCTCCTCGGCGGCCGGGATGTAATAGATGGGGTGGAAGCGCGCTTTGCCGTCGGGAAAGCCGAAACGTTCCTCATACAGGCGCGGCGTGCCGGGATGATCCGCCGCGGGACAGGGCCAGAAGACACCGTTCTGCTCATCGATCTTCTCGTAAGTGATGCCCCAATAATCCGATTTCGATCCCCTGGTGCAGAGGCGCAGCTCGTTGAAAATATCGCGCGCCGAGTGGAAGTCGAAGTATTGCCCCTTGCCCAGGCGACGAGCGATGTCGCAGACAATCTCCCAGTCCACGCGCGCCTCGCCGGGAGGAGCAACGGCTCTATTATATTTAATGACGCGCCCCTCCAGGCTTGTGACCGTGCCTTCATCCTCGGCCCAGACCGAACCCGGCAGCACGATATCCGCCAGTTCCGCCGTCTCTGAGAGGAAAAAATCTGTCACCACGAAGAGATCCAGCCCGCGCAGCGCCCGTTCGACCGTGTGCTGATCGGGCAGCGAAACCATGGGATTCGAGCAGATCATGAAGCACGCGCGAATCTCTTGCCGCAGCATGGCAGGAATCATCAGTGTCGCCGGGTAGCCCGCGTGCGGCAAGTCTTGCTCGTCAATGTTCCACACGGAACAAACATACGCGCGGTCTTCCGGGTCATCGATGTCGCGACAGCCCGGCAACTGCGAGGCTTTCTGGCCCATCTCGCGCCCGCCTTGCCCGTTGCCCTGCCCGGTGAGCGTGCCATAGCCCGCGCCCGGCCTGCCAAAATTGCCCGTTGCCAGCGCGAGGTTGATGGCAGTCACGCCGTTATCCACGCCCTTGCTCTGATGCTCCAGGCCGCGCGCCTGGTAGATCAACGCGGCGTTGGCGCGGCCATACATGCGCGCGGCTTCGATGATCGCTTCAGGGCGTAGGCCGCAGATTTTTGCCACGCGATCCGGCGGGTACTGCTCCACCAGCGCCTTCGTCTCTTCCCAATTGACGGTACGCTCAGTGATGAACTGCTCGTCGATCAGCCCTTCGTTGATGATCACATGCAACATGCCGTTCAGCAGCGCCGAATCCGTGCCGGAGCGCAGCGGTAAGAAGATATCGGCGGTACGCGCGATCGGCGTCTGGCGCGGATCGGCCACGATCAGCTTGCAGCCGCGATCGCGCGCCTGCCAGAGATAGCTGGTCACGATGGGAAAACATTCGCCAACGTTGGCGCCGATTACGAAGATACAATCGGCGTGCAGCATGTCGCTGACGGGATTGGCGGCGCGATCAATACCCAGCGAGCGTTCGTTCGCTCCCGTGGCCGACGACATACAAAGCCGCCCGTTGTAGTCAGTATGCCGCGTTCCCAGCGCCACGCGGGCGAATTTGCCCATCAGATAGCACTTCTCATTGGTCATCGACGAGCCGCTGTAGATGGCAACCGCGTCCTTGCCGTGCTGCGCCTGGATCGCCTGGAAACGCTCAACAATAGTTCCCAGAACCTCATCCCAGGTAGCGCGTTCCAACGGACTCTCTTTGCCGCTGCGGCGCATGAGCGGATAGGTCAGGCGATCAGGGTGGCTGATGGTTTGATAGGCGGTCGCGCCTTTGGGACAGAGCATCCCGTGATTGAGCGGAAAGTCTTCGCGCGGCTCGACGCCGACCACGTTATCGCCCACGACTTTCAGATACATGCCACATTGCACGCCGCAGTAACAGCAATGCGTGGGAACATAACGATCGATCTGCTCATCGGACCGCCAGCGCTGCGGCACGCGCTGGCCGCTGTGGAAATCATAGGTTTCCGGTTGTGCGATCTGGCGAGTACGGCGAAAAATTCCTTTATCGACACTCATGCGTTTCTCTTTCTCAGGATCATAGCGGGCAGCGACAAGCCACTGCCCCTACAAAAATTGATTCCCTTCGCGGCCTAGCGCGGCCAGGTTGGCCTGGGCGCGCATGACTCGTTTACAGCGCGGGCAGATATCCTGCCACCAGAGCTGTGTCGTCATCGGATGAGTTTGACCGACCTGGGTCTGGACGGCTTCCACCTGCGAAGTCGCTTCAGACAAGGTATAGTCCTCGTTCACATCATACAGCGTCTTTTTGAGGTCTTGAATGAAACGCACCGGGGCAAACTCTTCCCCGCAGCGTGCGCACTTTTGCATCACGGTTCCCTCGCCAGTCCGCCAGTACAGTTCAATGCCGACCGTTGCCGGGCGCTCGATCAGGTGAAAAAATTTGCCAAAGGGCAGCGAAATTAGCCACATCACCACCACGGCCTCGTGTACCAGGGAAATAAACCAGTAATATGCTCCTGCTAGCCAGGTGCTATCGGCAGTCAGCGCGAGGCCAGTAATCACGATGCTCATCAGCAAGGCAAGCGGCACAATATCGAAGCCAAAACGCTGGACGGAAACCAGGGCCAGATCATGAAAGCGGCGGTGAAACGCCAGGACAAGGCCGATCAGCAGCAATACCGCTGAAAAATCCAGGGCATGGATCACCGCAAAGGAAAAGACTGTTCCCAAAGCGAAGGTCAAGAGGGGAAATCCAAAAAACCACATCTGATACCAACTCGTCGTCGTTTGCGTAAAGCGCAGCCAGCCGAAGGTCAGAGGAAATGTGATCAGGCAGGACAGGATCACGCCCCAGAAGATACACTGGTGTGTCAGCCAGCGATAGAAGCCGCGCCGCCGGATGAACTGTTGCGAGAACAGGTCAAAAAAAGCCGTTGGGATGACCGAGGTATAGCGGCGAAAGTTCTCGTAGGAGAAAAACAATTGCCAGCTTCTCAACCAATAACGACCCGTTGGCGGCCGGGCCAGCCAGAACATGTATTTATACGTGACGGCAGCCGCGACAAAAACGCTGGCAACAGCATAGCCGATGAGCGAGGCATCGAACCAGTGGAAACCGCGCGAGCCGAGCGCGATCAGCCCTATCAGAATTGCGGCGGCGATCAGGCCAAAAAGGCTGGAGCGCAGCCGCAGCCGGGATAGAGAAGAGAGTCTCCGGCGTTGCTCCCCTTCAGCAACGGGTGCGCCAGTGATGTTTGTCTTTTGAGAGGATACGAAAGCTTGTTTCATCGTTTATAACCTCTACAATTATATCGGACTACGATATAATTATTGTAGCAGAGAAATTCCTGCTAAGCCAATCCTTCATGCAGGATAGAACTCCACTAACTGGTGGTCGAGCATAAGACCCCTTTGCGAAGACGAACGAGAGGTCGACCAACACAGGTCGCATCAGCAAGCGGCTTGCTGGGTGGGCGGCCTCGTCGTTTCGGCTCAACCCAGGGTGCTGGAGCGACCCGATAGCTCAAGAGTTCGGAGACACTCCAGAGATGATCGGTCAGTCCACTCGTCATGGCAGGGGTACAAGCGAAACCCATATGCGATGTCTTGCTCAACTCCTGATGCGGCCAGCAAAAATTGTAGGCAGAGCCGATCAAATACATCCCGCTGGAAAGAGCATCGCGACGTCTGCCGCCAGTGCCATGCGGACCTCAGCACGGCGGTCGGCAAGGTGGTCGAACGCCGTCAAGTGCTCGATGTGCCGCAAATCCGCTTGCTGGCGCACGAGCATCAGCTGGAAGTCATCAGTTGTCCGCACTGTCACACCCTCAACCGGGGCCGTTTTCCTGCTGAGGTCAGCGCCTCGGTGCAATATGACCCCAACCTGCAAGCGCTGGCCGTGTATCTGCACCAGGGACAATTGCTGCCCACGGCTCGCACCTGCGAAACCCTTGCAGCGCTGTGTGGATGTCAGATCTCCGAAGCCACGGTGTTGCAATGGGAGGGGCTGGCCGCAGAGCGACTGGCTCCCACCATCGAGCGCATTGCTGAGTTGATCGCGGCGAGTCGGCTTCAGCATGGCGATGAGACCGGCATCCGCATCTACGGCATGCTGCGTTGGTTGCATGTCAACGGTACCCCGTTCTTGACGCATCTGGCCTGGCATGCGGCACGCGGCCGAGCGGCCATGGAGGACATCGGCATCTGGCCGCGCTTTGGCGGGCGAGGGATGCACGACCGCTGGGCCAGCTATGATGCCTACGACTGTCAACACAGCATCTGTGGGGTCCGTCTGTTGCGGGATTGTCTGGCCGTCGCCCAGCAGGAGTACCAGCCGTGGGTCATGGAGATGCACGACTTCTTGCTCGCGCTGCATGACGCTTGCCAGGAGTGGAGCCTGCGCCACTTGAGCGCAGTTCCCGCCATCGAGCGCGACGAATGAGTCGCCCACTATGCGTGAGATTCTGGCAGCCGGCTATGCGGCTCAACCGCCTCCCGCGCTTTCCGCAGCATCGCGCACCGGTCGGCGCAAGCAAAGCAAGGCCAAGAATCTGTTGGATGCGCTGCTCGGGCGGGCCGAGCAAGTGCTGACGTTGCTGGACGACCTGCGCATTCCTTTTACCAACAACCTCGCCGAGCGCGACCTTCGCCTGGCAAAAGTGCAGCAAAATATCTCCGGAACCTTTCGCAGTGCGGCAGGAGCTACCGCTTTTTGCCGCATCCGCAGTTATCTTTCGACGATGCAGAAGCAAGGCCATGCTCTCTGCTCTGACGGCTGTCTTCCATGGTCAACCTTTACCGATCTCTTGGACACCTGAGTAGTTACGGCTAATTTGTTGTTTGTGATATGTCGTTTTGAGAGAACGAAAACGAACCTGATACCAACCTTTTTTTAACCTTCTTGTAATAGTATGCAGGTATACTATGAAGTGTTCGCCAGGTGAATGCACACTAGAACGTGCTTTTAGCGATGTGTCAAGCTCTCCTGGTACAGACACGCCACTAGATCAACCTTATACGTGCAGAATCATGATGACGATGGCTCGCTAATAAGGCGCTTGAACAAGAAACTGCTCTCTATGAGACAGGAGGAAACAGATGAAACTTTCTAGAACAATTTTATTCATGGGTGGTATCGTTATTGCGTTGTTGATAGCTGTCGCCGTTGGTGGATTGGCTGTTTCACACGCGATAGCTGCGACGCCGTCTACTACCATCTCCCCTGCTGGCAGCCCTTCGGCGGCGAATAGCACTGCTATTCACTACGTGGACTCGCACTACGCTGGGAAGGGGCAAGCGCATGTGCTGAAAACGGAAGCGGATGTCGAGCATGGAGTGCCTGTCTATGACGTTCGCATCCAGGCTCCCAACGGCACTGTGTATGTCGTCCACATGCGGAGAAGCAACAATGCCGTACTCTCGGTGAATCAGGCTGAAAGCCAGGGTACAAGTCCATCACAAACCTCTGCAACCGTGCCGCCTGCTACCACCTCCCCTGTCGGCAGCCCTTCGGCGGCGAATAGCACTGCTATTCACTACGTGGACTCGCACTATACTGGGAAAGGGCAAGCGCATGTGCTGAAAACGGAAGCGGATGTCGAGCATGGAGTGCCTGTCTATGACGTTCGCATTCAAGCTCCCAACGGGACTGTGTATGTCGTCCATGTGCAGCGAAGCAACAATGCCGTATTCTCGGTGAATCAGGCTGAAAGCCAGAGTATAAGTTTATCAGATAAATGAGCTTTGAAGAAAACGGATGAGGTGAAAGAATGCTGCCCTTGCCTCGATTTACTTGTTACATTGTAAGATTGAGGTAAGGGCAAAAGGAGAGCAAAAATGGCAGAGAGTGTGTACAAGGTGATCGAACTGGTGGGGACCAGCAATGAGTCGTGGGAGAAGGCAGCCGCAGCCGCCATCGAGCGCGCTTCGCAGACCTTGCGGGATCTTCGGGTTGCCCGCATTATCGAGCAAGACATCCACATTGAGCAGGGGGGCAACTGACGTACCGTGTGAAGATGGAGATCTCCTTCAAGTACGAGGGTGGCGCATGAGCAGGCGCTAGATGCTCGATAGGATTTCTGGTCTGGCGACTGCCAGGCAAGAAGTCCAGCATGACCTCCCGGATTGAATGGGTCATCGTCATTGGCGTTGGCCCGATAGGTGGGTATTGCTGCGCTCGTGGGAAGCTTTGATCGGTAGTAGCGTCTACGACGGCCAGTCCTACGACAATTCCGGCCTTCCTGCTGACTCCCCCGGCTTGCCAGGAGGTTCAGGCTATACGCGCGCCGCGTACAGTACCACAAGCGTGACGGCGACAAACAACACAACCGTTGTCAAGATGTGCCGGTCGCGCAGCAACACCTCTTCGGGACTGCCGCCTTGATTATGCCGGTGAACGAGGTAGAGATAACGGAACAGGCCATAGAGAACGAGCGGAATGGTGATCGTGAGGTGATGCTCGCCGGTTGGTCTCTCGAAGGTATACAGGCTGTACGTAACCACCGTCGCGGCGGAGATGATGGCGATCATCTGATCAAGCATAGGAATGCTATATTCTGCCAGAATGTGGCGATGGCTGCCGGCCTGACCTTGCAACAGCACAATCTCCTGTCGGCGTTTATTGAAGGCCAGAAACAGCGCGAGCAGAATAGTGACCAGGTAGAGCCAGGGCGAAATAGAAACGGGAATGACCACCGCGCCCGCCAGCACGCGGATGACGAAACCGCCCGCAATCACGAACACATCAATCAGCACCACGTGCTTGAGACGTATGTTGTAGAGTACCATCATGATGATATAGGCAAAAATTGCCAGCGGGAAGAGGAAATTGGCTCCGCCGAGGCCGGCCAAAAAATCGGGCGACTGCGCAACAGGGTAGAGATAGAGCAGCGTTGTGACGCCAGCGCAGGCCAGCAGGAGAAACAGTATGGTTGTCATGGCCCATGAAACAGGTAGCACGCCGCTTGCCAGGGGCCGGTTGCGTTTCACCGGATGTTGCCTATCTTGTTCGCGATCAAGAATGTCATTGAGCAAGTAGATACTACTTGACGCCAGGCAGAATGCGATAAAGGCCAGCGCCGCCCGCTCAAGCGAGAGGAGGTCAAAGAGGCGCTGGGAAAAGACCAGACCGATGAAGACAGCCACGTTCTTTGTCCATTGACGCGGGCGCAGCGCTGTGATGAGAGCGTGAATGCGATGTATTTTTCCGACAGGAATAATCATGCATCTCCTCCGGACTATGTGTTAGCAAATAACGAAGGGAGCTACAACGTGTTGCGCCTCATAAAATCAGGGCTGCGACGCCAGCAACGTGGAAAGCGGCGGAGCGAAACGTGTCAGGTAAAAAAAGTCGCGCGCTGTCCCATACAAGTACTCATTACCGGTTCCTTGCATGTTCGGATTCAGCCTGATGATGGAAAGAGCGCCATTCGCAGCGCGATTATACACAAAGGCGCGTACCCAGTACGGGTTGATATCGGTTTGCATCGCCATGACTGCTCCAGCTGCTTTGAGCGCGATTGCCAACGTTCTGGCTGTTAACGAGTTGCCGCCCGCGTACACCAGCGCCCCCTGGGCGGTAATACCGATACCAGAACGCCAGGTATAGGCGCTGTTCAAGATCGTTGCCCCCCACGCGGCACCATCTTGCGTGAGCGAATTGATCGTGCCATTATTGATGAGCAAGGCATCGTTCTGGCGCCACGCGGCCAGGTCGGTATTCGAACTGTTCAGACGCGGATCAACACCCCAGTCGCCCATAATGAGCTGACCTTCTTTCGTGACGGCAATAGTGGCCGCTCCCGGCTGCGGCGGAACGTAAACGGTGCCGTTTACAGCCATACCAAACTGCCCGTCGGAGTACATGAAGCCGCCGTTAAAAGCGGCCAGCAATGTGTTTCCGGCTTGCTCTGCGGCAGGAATCACGCCTGGGCCAGGAACACCAAGCGGGCCGCCTGGTTGGCTCGTGCCGGCGACCATGTGCAGCAAAATGAAACGGCTGTCGAATTTCAGCAAGGTCACGACAGCGAAGGGATGGGAAGAATCAGGCTGAATAAACGTTTTGGCGGCAAGAGGCAAATTCCCATAGGGAGCCGGAGCCATACTGATTGTTTCCCAACTTCCTGCGCCGGGTATAACCGGCGAAAAGGGCGGCATGATCGATGGCAACGACATAGGAACGGGTCCCAATGTATGAGGAACATGAGGCGGCGGCGTGATCGATGGCATTCCTGTTGTCGGCGTGACGGTCCATGGGGCGGAAACCTGCTTGTTGTCAAGCTGGTACTGCGCCTGGTGAAGCAAATCAGTGGCGCCAAGATACCATGACTCGATCTGGGCGGTGACGACGGGGCCAAAGATGGCGCGAGATGTATCGGCAAACCAGGCGCCCGTCTCTCCGTTTCCCGTGCTGAGTAGAGCCGCCATGATGAGCGTGAGTAGGCTACAAGTGATAATTACACGCCATACCCGGCTGGGGCGCGAGCGAGCGCCGCCTCTGCGCCCCGGCACGGAGCGTCGAGCGGACTGCCGCCGCTGAGGCGCGGGTTGTTTTTCCTGCACAGCCTGCACGTTCGATGTTTTCATTTCTCTCGGTGATGCCGTTTCCATCGTTGATGGTAAGTGGAAATGCGGCTGCACTTGCGGGCGCAGTGGCAATGGAGGCAAAGTATTTGTTCGCTTTCTCTCAAAAGGTCTTCCATGCTCGCCTTGCGCACCTTGAAAGTCTTCCGGGAAAGGAGACGCGAATTGCCGTTTCTGTTGCATACAAAAGTATACTCCTACATGTCTTGTTCGGTAGTTTGTAGATCATACCATACTCAATAACTATGAGACGGAGATTAAAAATAGCGGCCTGACTCGCCAGTTGATGAAAACATCCGCCAGGAGAGGTTGAGAGAGATTTCATGTTCATCTCATCTTCGAGTTCTATGCTAGAAAGCGGAGAAGGGGCTATCTTAACGGGAAAACTATTGCTGCGCAGGCGAATAAGGCGGTTGTGCGATATACTAGAAGAACGGTCAAGCGGGAGATTGCCGCCTGAATTGTTCGTATTGTTATAGTTCAGACCGCAATTTCCCAGTAGGAGGATACGAGCTATGCGCATTCTTGTCGTCGAAGACGACCTACGTCTTGGCCCCAGCCTTAAAAAAGGGCTGGAGCGCAGCCATTATGCGGTTGACCTTGTCACCGACGGGGAAGATGCCCTTTTGATGGGTGTAACGACCCCCTATGATCTGATCATCCTGGATGTACTGCTCCCGCGCCTCAATGGATTTGAAGTATGCCAATCGCTGCGGAATCAGAAACAGGCTGTACCCATTCTTCTTCTGACCGCGCTTGGCGAAGTCGATCACCGCGTCACTGGACTGGACATGGGAGCGGACGATTACCTGGTGAAGCCATTCGCCTTCCGCGAACTCGAAGCGCGCGTGCGAGCATTACTGCGGCGTGAGAGCGAGAGTAGAATGAATGCATTGCGCTTTATGGACATCACACTTGATACCGCGACGCATGAAGCGAAGCGCGGTGAGCGTGTCATCCAGCTCAACAGTAAAGAATATGCGCTACTTGAATTTCTTATGCGCCATCCCCGCCAGGTACTCAGCCGGTCGATGATTGCCGAACATGTATGGGACAGTGAAGCGGAACATCTCTCTAATGTCATCGATGTCTACATTCGCTACCTGCGCCGCAAGCTTTGTGCCGTCGACGAACCTGATGTTATTCAGACCATCCGCGGGTCAGGATACCAGTTGAGGGAACCAGCATGAGATTCACACGCCTGCTTCATCTCCCATTCCCTGGTATTCGCATCCAGTTGACCCTCTGGTATACTGCGATTTTTGCATTCCTCATCCTGCTCTTCAGCGTTTTTTTCTATACGGCGCTCCAGACATCTCTGGCGTCAGAAGTCGATTCCGCTCTGAGCCTGCAAGCGCGGCAGATTGCTGCTGGCATCTCCTTCGAAAACGGGACCATTGCCATACAGGATGTGACAGGTGAGCTTCCCGGGCTGAATACTGCTACCGCGAACGATCCAGGCAACGGGCAGATAGGGCCTGATCATGGCAATACCCTCTCCGATGTCAATATCGGGACGCTGGTGCGTATTCTCACGGCAACTGGGCAAGTTGTGTATGTCTCGCCCGCTTTCCGCTCGCTCAACGTGCCTGCCGCCAGCATTACCCGCTCTCTACGAGGTACGTCCTGGCAAGGAACAGTCCTCGCCAAAAACGGACAGGCGGTGCGCCTGTATAGCGTCGCGTTGACTGACAATGGTCACGTCTATGGCATACTGCAAGTGGGCGAGTCGCTAGCGCAATCAAGCGCGACCTCGCAAAATATCCTTATTGCGCTGCTGATTGTCACACCCATCGTCTTATTACTCAGCGCCTTCGGCAGCTATTGGCTGGCAAAACGTGCATTTCGCCCTATTAACCGCCTGACTCAGGCAGCGCGAGATATCAAAGCGGGCGATCTGCACCGGCGCGTTCCCATCCCAGGCAGCCGGGATGAAGTTCATGCGCTAGCCGTGACACTCAATGAGATGATCGCGCGCCTGGAACAAGCGTTTGTGAAACAGCGTCGCTTTGTCGCCGATGCTTCACACGAACTGCGCACGCCGGTAGCCGTCATTCGCAGCGTCACAGATGTGGCCCTTGCGCAGAAGCTGACGCGCACAGAATACGCAGCCGCTTTGCATGATATCAACGCCGAGTCCGAGCGGTTGAGCAAACTCATCACTGAGCTGCTTTCCCTGGCGCGCGCTGATGAAGGTCAGTTGGCGATCGATCGCGAGCCGGTGCGCCTGGATTTGCTGGCCCAGGATGTTGTTGCCAGCATCGAACCTCTGGCGACTGAACGTGAGATCACCATCAAGCTTGAGCGGACGGAATCGGCCGTCATATCTGGCGATACGATGCGACTAATCCAGGTGATGATGGTGCTTGTAGATAATGCGCTGACCTACACGAACGCGGGCGGTTGCATCTCGCTTTCGGTCGCGGTACGCAACAAGCAAGCATATTTTGCGGTGTGCGACACCGGCATCGGCATTGCGCCGGAAGATGTGTCGCATCTCTTCGAGCGGTTCTTCCGCGCCGACCCGGCGCGCTCAAGAGCAGCTGGCGGGAGCGGGCTGGGCTTATCCATTGCAGACTGGATTGTCCACGCACACGGGGGAAGCGTGACAGTTGAAAGCCAGATAGGGCATGGCTCGACCTTTACAATGATCCTGCCTCTGGCCCCAACTACACAAGCGTTGAGAGACGAGCAATCAAAGGCTGTCGGAACAGCGCTACAGCAGCGTTACCGCCGCACAGGCTGACAGCATGGCCGGGAAAAGCCGCAGAAGAACACGGTATCACGTGTCAACTCAGATAAAAATGTTCTGATGTTTTGATATAAGGATAAACTCATCAGCAAGAGGAAATCTGGTGAAAGAGAGCTTGCGGTGGAGGAAAAGTGGTAAGCTGTGGAAAAACGGAACAGGGAAGAAGCAAAAAGACATAAAGAGCGAGAAGCAGACCAAACAGCCAATCGAGGACGGAAGTGTGGTGCAGGAGCGACTCAATTGGCATGTCGCCTGGAGAGATGATACGAAGGTAGGACAGGCCTTGTATGCGGGCGAAACCATAGAAGAGATGTATCAGTTGAGCGATGCGGGATTGCTCGATGAATTTTTTGTCTTCCTCTTCAAAGAAGGCAAGCATCCCTGGCATCTGTTGAACTTTCCCAAGCGCACCAAAGCAGCAGTAGTGGTGCATTGCAACTTGACCTTGCTAGTGATGGGCTGACGACCGCTTTTCGGTTGTGGCAAAAGCAGTCGCAGACCCATCCTACGGCCCACGCCGAACAACTCCCCAGCCTGAGTTCCGCTTTGTTAGGTGGTGAAGGCCGCGCCCGTTGGCGCAAGCGCTTACAAGAGGAAAATCGCGACAAACTCATCGTCTTTATCGGGCAAGACTATGGCGTTTTCCATCTCGCTGAATTTGCCATTTTAACCCATCTTCCCATCCGCATCCTCCCTGCTTCTCTCGATTCTCCACAGGCCGTTTTTCAGCGTTTTGGGATCAGTCCCTGATCCTTATATCAAAATATCGGTGAGTGAATCTGATATTTTGATATAAGGGCTAAGCTCATCTATTAAGGGCGAAAAGCTGGATTCTACGCATTTTTCTTGAAGAACATGCAAGCGTAGAAGATGCATTTGCAGCAGAAGAGATGAACCGTTGAAACTCTTTTGGCTGCTCTGCTCTTTGAACATGGCTTTTTGAGGCTGTTTTGCCCTATTTTGACGCTCATATGGATGTACTTATCCTTATATCAAAACATCAGTG
>DATLSW010000133.1:0-7481 GCA_035533955.1 Ktedonobacteraceae bacterium
CGCGAAGCCGACCCCAAGATGAGTCTTCCCATCCCGGCGTGAGCCGTGGATCAAGAGGCCAGGTAGAGTACCTGGTGATAGGCCACAGGTGCAACCCTGGTAACAGGCGCAGCTGAGTGGCACTAATCCTCTTACGGCTTGTACTGCATTATGAGTATCGCTGGTGAATGGAAAACCTGGTAACAGGTAGTGAGCAGATCGCGGTCTCGGCAACAGTAAGCACGATACTTCTCGTTGTTAGTGCAACGTAGCAGAAGGACGCAAACGTACCATAGTGTTTGTGTCCTTTTTGCTATTTGAGGATGCAGTTGATGTGAGATAAACCAATACCATCCATAGAGTGTCACGTTTTGGGAAGGCACGACGATGATCATCGACATCCACACCCATATCTTCCCGCCGCAGGTACGCGATCAGCGCGAGCGTTATTGCGCCCGCGATCCCTGGTTCAACCACCTCTACAGCAATCCGCGCGCGAACATTGCCACGGCCGAGGATTTGTGCGCGGAGATGGCGACAGCGGGAGTGGATGTGTCCGTCGCCACGTCGTTTGGTTGGACCGATCCCGCTCTCATCCAGGAGACGAATGACTATGTAATCGACGCGGCGCGCCGCTATCCAGGACGCATCTATGGCATGGCCGGCGTCCTGCCCACAACGGGCGATCAGGCCGTCTACGAACTGGAACGCTGCGCTCAGGCCGGCCTGATCGGTCTCGGTGAGCTGATGCCGCATGGGCAAGGTTACAGGTTGAGCGATATGGCGCTGCTCCAGCCGCTCATAGCGGTGGCGCGCCGCTATCATCTGCTGATACTGTCCCATTGCTCTGAACCGGTGGGCCATCGCTATCCCGGCAAAGGCAATGTCTCGCTGGCTGATATCGAACAATTTCTTACCAGCTTCCCAGACGTGCGCTTTATCGCCGCACACTGGGGCGGCGGCCTGCCCTTTTACACGCTGATGCCGGAGATACAGCGCCTCACCGCCAATGTCTGGTACGACACCGCGGCGACGGTCTACTTATATCGCAAAAACATTCTGCCCATCGTCGCGCAGTTGGTAGGCGCGGATCGTATCCTTTTTGCCAGCGATTACGGCTTGCTGTCCCAGCGCCGCGTTATCGATCATATTCAGCAGTCAGGCTTGAGCGATGAAGATTTTCAAAAAGTGTCAGGCGAGAACGCGCGGCAGCTACTCGGCTTATAGAGAGGATAGAGCAAGTTCATGCGAGTGACGTCGTTAGGGAGCGGCAGCAGCGGCAATGCCCTGCTCGTAGAAGCAGGCCCGCGACAGCGCACAAAGTTACTGATAGACGCGGGCCTGCCGGGTCGTCTGCTGGCCGAGCGTTTGCGGCAAGCGCATATCTACCCGGCGCAGTTAAGTGGCGTCTTACTGACACACGAGCATAGCGATCATGTCATCGGTCTGCCCGGCCTGCTGAAACAGTGCGCCCCGCCTATCTTTTCCACTCCCGGCACGCTCTCGGCTATCGAACGACTCTCGCTCTGGGATAATCCCGCAACGAATAGAGACGCTCTCTCTGAAGCTGTGATCGTGGCTCCCGAGGCTGCAAGCAGTTGCAATGAACCAGAGACACTACTGCATCCCCTATCAGTAGGAACCTGTAGCATTATTGGCGATATTGAAGTGCTGTCCTTTCCCGTTTCACATGACGCGGCAGAACCTTGCGGCTATCTTCTCAGCGCGGGCGGATGGCGTGTTGGTGTGGTAATCGATAGCGGGGAAGTGACGCTCGCCATGCTTGACGCGATGCAGCGCGCCGACTTACTTATACTGGAAGCTAACCATGATCTACAGCGCCTCTTGCGCGGACCCTATCCCTATCACCTGAAACAGCGCATCCTCAGCTCAACCGGCCATCTCTCCAACGATCAAGCCGCGGAAGCCGTCTTACGCACCTGGCGCGCCGATAGTATGCGCTGGCTCTGGCTCTCCCACTTGAGCCGCACGAACAACACCCCCAAACTGGCCCTGAAAAGTATGGTTACTCGCCTCGATGCCGCTAACGCCAATCTCTCGCAGATCCATATCAGCGTCTTGCCGCCCGCCATGGGCCACGTCTGGGACTCGACTCAACTCTGGCACGAGCCGTCACTGTGGGAGTGGCGCGGGTAACAGGCCAGGGATGATCACTGCAACGTCAACTTCTTTTTTTCTCCCGCAGGCGGCTTTTTCCGCTTATGCGAATTTGCTGCCTGCTCTTGCAAGACTGCTTCACTGGTTGGATAATGACTTGTCACCATATGCACCATCGTCACCAGGTCTTGTGGAGTCGTATGGATGCCCTCGGCGAAGAAAGCGTTGACTTCAGCCCCCAGGAACAGGATCAGCGCAAAATAGTAAAAAAAGATCAACAGGATCAGCAAGCCGAGCGCGCCCGCGAAAACGCCCAGGAAGTGTACCACGTAGAACGGGAAAAAAACCATGTACATTTCCAACAGCGCTGCCGCCACAACAGCGCCGCGCCAACTGTGACGGTAGCTGATCTTTTGATTTGGCACAACGATATAAATAACCTGAAACAGAATATAACAAGCAATCAGACTTCCGAAAATACCACCCAGGCTAAAAATGAACCTGCTGCCTGGAATCTGCTCCAGGAGCGTTTCCTGCAAAAGCGAGAAGACGAGCGCAGGCACAGCCGATGCCAGGATGATGATCGGAATGAGCGCAACGAACAACAGCAGCATAAGGACCGCCATGACGTTCTGCGCGATCACTCCTCTGGGTTTGACGTGGTAGATGATATCGAGGCAGCCCTCCATAAAGAGAAAGAGACGCGAACCATTAAAGATAGAGAGGATAATAGCGACAATGCCTAATATGCCTGCGCTTTGTTGCAGATGTCTCAGAGCAGCGGCGACGAGTGGTTCGACCCCTGTCAGCGCGGAAAAAGCGGCTGTTAACCTGTTTATCTCCTGCTGGTAGGTGTTGGGGTCCAGTGTTCCCAGCAAGAAACCAAGCATGGAGGCCAGAGCGATGACGAGAGGAAACATCGCTAAAAGGAGATTGTATGCCAGCCCCGCCGCGTTATTCCACGACCAGTCATTGTTGAATTTCATATAAAATGCCAGCAACGGCCGCACTTTCTCCCCGCTGAAGCGCAGCGCCTCTACAAGTCTCTGTTTCGTGCCGCGCGTCTGTTGCTTCTGGTCGTGAGGATTGATCTCCATGATGATCCTTCTTCTGACTACCGTAAAGAACCGCCATCGTTCCCTTACTTAATCACGGATGAGCATACGCGCGCGTTTCATACCGGAGCCTGGCTGAATTGAGCGAGCGCCAGGCGCACACGCTCGATATCGCGTGTCGCTTTCATTAACTCAAAAAAGCCCAGCGCCTTCTCGAAGTGATAGCGGGCGCGCTCCAGGTCAGCGCGGCGCAGCGCGGCGTTATCTTTAAAGAGTTCATCGGCGCGGCGTCGGTAGAGCAAAGCCAGGCCGTACAGAGTTTTGCCCTCTTCCCAGGGCAGATCAAGGCTCTGCGCCTGGACAAGAGATTGTTTCAGGTCTTGCTCGGCTTCCGGCCAGCGCTGTTGTTCGACGCGCAAGCGCCCGCGCGCGCGCAGTGCCATGACGGCGCTGCGCCGCCCTCCCGATTGCGCGGCAGCCGTCACGGCCCGCTCGCATAACTCCTGCTGGCGAGACGGGTCAGTTCCTGTCATGACGAGCAGTTCCGCCAGCGAGGCTAGCGACTTGGGTGAAGGAAACGGCTCGCTGCGCTGGATACGCTCTCCGTAATCGGCAATGGCGCGCGCCCAATCCTCGCGTGCCATGTATATAGTGGGCATGGCAGTCGAAAAACCACTGCGCGCGGCATACTTATCCAGCAGGCGCTTGTATTGGCGCGAGTAGTATTCGCCATCTTCCACTTGCCCCGTGCGATACGCCGTGACGGCCAGCACTTCCAGCGCGTCCAAGCGCCATTGCTCGCTCAGTTGATAGCGATCAATCAGTTGCAAGATAGTGCGCGCCACCTCCTGCGCCTCTTCCCAGCGATTCCAGCGATGCCAGACATATAGCCGCCCGATGAGGCAGTCCAGCAAGATAGTTGGGCTTTCCATCGTTTGCGCGATCTGCCACGCATAGCCGAACCACTTGATGGCGGTCGGGAAATCGCCCACTCCCTCGTGCATCCAACCGAGCGAATAATACAGATCCTTCAGCTCTTCACGGTTTTTAATTTGATCGACCAGTTGTAGGCGGCGATGCTGCGTCTGGTGCGCTTCCTGATACTTATGCTGCTTACTATAGACGAAGCTGAGGGCATCCAGCGTCAACCAGAGCGCGTTGGTATCCGAGAGCGACTCGGCAATACGCATCGCCTCAGTGGCACTTTGCAAGGCCAGGCGAGCGAATTCGGCGCGCTCGTCGATGGCGGACGCTTCTACCTGGCTGCGTACAAACCAGAACGCCTGATACGTCAAGAATTCGGCGTGCTGGCCGCTCTCTGGCTGCCCCTCCAACAGCTTCAAACCCGCGTCGATATATGCGCGCACATCCTGCTTGTCGGGGTTGTTATTGAAAAGGCCGAGCCAGCGCGTGCCGATCTCCGCGAGGCGGTTATACAGGCATAAGATGGTGTTATTGTCCGCTGGTTCGGTTGCCCCTGTCAGCAATTGCAGTGCCTGCTGGTAGGCTCTCCAGGCTTCATCCGCATTGCCGCGCTGGAAATAGGCGTCGGCCAGTTTCTGGTGCATGTGCGAGAGCGTTCCAGCGTCAGCCTCGCTATCGACGAGTAAATCCAGCGCCTCGCTGTATGCCTGGATGGCGCGGATCGTGAAATAGCTGCGGAACGCCTGATCGCCAGCTATAGTCAGGTAAGTAATAGCGCGCCGCCGCAACTCTGGCCGCGTGAGCCGAATTGGCTCCCCGGAATGGGTATTGCCGGAAACAGCGCCCTGGAGAATGCTTGCCGACCACGTCACTAGCGCCTGCTGATAGTGATAGGCCAGCACTTCGGCGAACGCTTCGGGATCGTCGGCGCTCTGCTGCTCCAACCACAAGGCCAGCCGCGCGTGTTCGACCGAGCGGCGCGCCCGCGGGATATTGTTGTAGACCACGTCGCGAATCAGGACGTGTTTGAAGCTGAACGCGCGCTCATGCCCAAGCGGCCCGCGCCCTGGCCCCTCTGTCTCGACAATGAATTCATGCTCGATCAACGAGTCCAGCGTCGTCAGGATGGTATCTTCCGGCAGGCCGGACGCCAATTCGAGCAGCGCGGAGAGCCAGAACGTGCGCCCAATAATGGCGGCATGCTGCAAGACCAGCTTCTCGACCTGGCTCAGCAAATCAACGCGGGCCGCCAGCACGCCCTGGATGGTATCCGGCAGGCGCGACATCGGCAGAACGTAATGCAAGTCAAGCAAGGTATCATCCGGCGGAGCCGCCGGGCTGGCGAGTTCGTTGATCAGAGACTCGTTTTGCTCGCTGATGCGCCAGCAGCCATCATCATTGATCAGCACGTTCTGATCAATGAGCATACGCACTATTTCTTCCACAAAAAATGGGTTGCCCTCGGCGCGCTGTAGAATAGTGTGGCGCAGCACGTCGGGAATCTCTTCAGTTTGCAGCAGTTCCGTGATCAGATCGCTGCTTTCATCTTTGCTCAATGCCTCTAACGCCATCGTTGTGAAGTTGCGCCTCCCGCCGCCCCAATCGCGCTTGCGCTCGATGAAATCGGGCCGCGCCGGGCAGAGGAAAAGGATAGGCACGTTAGCAATACGCTCCGTCAGGTATTCGAGCAGGTCAAGCAAAGCCTCGTCGGCCCATTGAAGATCATCGATCACAATCATGATTGGCTGCTGCAAAGCCAACGCTTCAAGGAAGACGCGCCAGGAGCGCATAAAGGCCGTGGAGGTGCTACTTTGCTCACCACTTTTGCCGAGCGCGCTGGTGACATTGCGCTGCCGTTCGCGTCCATCAACGTTACTCAACTCACCGGTATGTTCGCCGGGAGCGAGGCCCAGGCTGCGAATGATAGCTTGCGCGACCGGCAACGGGTCTTCGGCGATTTTGGCCTGCGCCAGTGTCTTTTGCACCAGGGCCGTGAAAGACGCCTCGATGGCGTCGCTGCTCTCGCTATCAGGCACCTGGAGCAACGAATAGATGATTTCGAGTAAAGGCCGGAACGTGACGCCCTGGCCGTAGGCCGGGCAACGCCCTTGCAAGACAATAGGCGGCGCGATGCGCTCGTCATTGGCGGCAGACTTCGCGGCCTCGCGCTCGCGCTGGATAAACTCGCGCATCAACCGCGATTTGCCGATGCCGGGCGTTCCCAGCAGCGTAATCAGGTGCGGACGCCGCTCCGCCAGCACGCGCGCGTAGGTGGCGTGCATCAGCGCGAGTTCCAGCGTGCGCCCGACAAAACTCGCCTGGAGACCATCGAGGCCGCGCAGGCGCTGGGTAACGGTCGAACTGTGTCCATGAGCGCCGAGAACGACCCAGGCAGGGATCGGCTCAGGTTTCCCTTTGATACGCAGGGGAGCCAGCGCCCGGAAGTCGAAGACGCCGCGCGTGGCGAAGTAGGTACGCTCTCCTACGAGTATGGTATCGGGCGTGGCAACGGCTTGCAGGCGCGCGGCAACATTGACAGCGTCACCGGTAATCAAGAAATCCTGGCGCGGCAACTGCTTGCTGCTGGGCGCGGCAACCTCTCCGGTATTAATGCCGATACGCATTTGCAGGTGCGTTGCCTTCGGGTCCGCCTCCTCACGCCGCTGGTTGAAGGCTGCCAGCGCGTCCTGCATATCAAGCGCGGCCCGGATGGCGCGGTCGGGATCGTCTTCGTGTGACCGCGGCAGGCCAAAAACAGCCATGACGGCATCCCCGATGTATTTCTCCACCGTGCCGCCATGCTTGCGAATCTGCTCCGCCATCAGGTTAAAATAACCAGCCAGAATGGCGCGCATATCTTCGGGATCGAGAAGGTCGGCCAGCGGCGTCGATCCCATGATGTCGGCAAACATGATTGTCACCACGCGGCGTTCTTCCGGGCTGAGCAGGCTGTCCGGCAGCGGTTGCGTTTGTCTGCGCAAGGCTCTGACCGGCGCTGACTGGGCCTCGGCCTGATCCTCTCCTCGCGGCTGCAACTGCATGCCGCACTCGATACAAAATTTGGCAATTGGCGGATTGACTGTGCCACAGTTTGGGCAGACAATCACTAACCGCCTCCCGCACTCGAGGCAGAATTTCGCTTCTTCTGGATTGATGGTCTGACAATATGGACAACGCATACCCTATTGTACAACAGTTTTCCCCAACCGATAATGCGACCTGACACCTCTTCAGGGCTATTAAAAGTCGCGCCTACGGCGCTTAACATATGAGTCATCCCCAATTTTGAGCAATCCTTTCGACTTCCCGAATGAGTGAAACAACCCCAAGGGGCTCATCGGAAGGAGGGATGAAACAGGTGAGGCGGGGACGGTAATCGTCCCAGAGCCGACTAAGCGCCCAGCG
>DATLSW010000134.1:0-3399 GCA_035533955.1 Ktedonobacteraceae bacterium
ATGGCTCTGCGAGCGGCGTCTGGATCGCAGTTTCCTCACTTCTGCGCTGGCGATGCTGCCCGGCACGCTGATTATCTACCTGATCGGCGTCACCTGGCTGGCCGTCGCATTCCATCTTGGCCCGCTGGCGGCGATCCAGGATGGCATGTTACCATTCATTCCGGGCGATCTGCTGAAGCTGGTGATTGCCGCCGCGCTCCTGCCCGCGACATGGACAGTCACGCGGCGAGTCAAGTCTGATTAGTCTCCCATGAAATAGTTTGCGGCAGCATTTTACCATCCTGCGAGGATGGTGAAATGCTGCCGCAAACATTGTTCCTACTCCCCTTCTACCATCGTTATGTTATAATGATGAAATATGTGAGCGGAGCCAGGACAAGGAAGGGAAGAGTCCAGTATGTCCGAGCCAGATATCGAGTCTATGCCCATCGTCGCCTGCGTGACGGTGGGCGAATTACAAGAAAATTGCTATCTCTATGCCTGCCCGCGGACGCGCGAGGCGGTCATCATCGACCCCGGCGACGAGGCGGAGCAAATTCTGGAGACTATTCAAGAACTGAAGCTTGTGCCGAAATATATCCTGAATACTCATGGACACTTCGATCACATCTGCGCCATTGATGCCGTCAGCGCGGTCTATCCCGTCCCGCTTGCGATTCACCCGGACGACGTGTACCGCTACACGGACGAGGAGGTCGCCCGTTGGCTTGGCCGCCCGTCGCCGCTGGTGCAGCGCAAGCCGGATATTCTGCTCAAAGAGGGTGATCGCATTACCTTCGGCACGCTCTCGTTCACCGTCCTGCATACGCCTGGACACTCCGAAGGCGGCGTGTGCTTCGTCAGCGAGCCATACTGCGTCTTCAGCGGCGACACGCTGTTCTACCGCAGCATTGGGCGCACAGACCTGCCGGGCGGCAATTACGAGCAGCTTATTGCGTCTATTCGCGAAAAGTTGTATACGCTGGATGAAGAACTCGTCGTCTTTCCAGGACATGGCAAGCCGACGACCATTATCGAGGAAAAGCACGAAAATCCCTTTATTATTGTTGAGGAGTAACCAGATATGTCAAAAATATGTGTGATTGGCACAGGCTATGTCGGCCTGGTGACGGGAACCTGTTTTGCCGAATTGGGCAACCAGGTGACATGTGTTGATATCGTCGTTGAGAAGATCGAACGGTTAAAACAGGGTATTCTGCCCATCTACGAACCGGGATTGGAAGAGATGGTGGAGCGCAACACGCGCGTCGGGCGGCTGCATTTCACCACCAGCTACAGCGAGGGTCTCGACAACGCCGAGTATATTTTCATCTCTGTCAACACGCCGACCGGTCCAGGCCAGCGCGGCGCGGATATGCGCTATGTGGAGAGCGCGGCGCGCAGCATTGCCGAGGAACTGGATCACTATGCAATCATCATCAACAAGAGTACTGTTCCGGTGGGCAGCGGCGATGTCGTCTCGCGCATCGTGAGCAGCAGCTTGAAACGGCCCAATGTTACGTTCGCCGTCGTCTCTAACCCGGAGTTCTTGCGCGAAGGAGCGGCGGTGCTGGATTTCATGAATCCCGACCGCATCGTGTTGGGATCATCCGATGCTGACGCCGCGCGCAAAGTGGCGACGCTCTACCTGCCGCTGCGCGCCCCCTTTGTGATTACTGATATCTACACGGCGGAGATGATCAAGTACGCCTCCAACGCTTTCCTGGCGACCAAAATCTCGTTCATCAACGAGATCGCGCAGATCTGCGAGCGTCTCGGCGCGGACGTCAAAGAAGTGGCCGCCGGCATGGGTTTTGACAAGCGCATCGGACGCGCCTTCCTGGACGCGGGATTGGGATACGGGGGCTCGTGCTTTCCCAAAGACGTGCGCGCTCTGGCGCACATGGCCGACGAAGCCGGTTTGCACCCGCAGATGCTGCACGCGGTCATGGACATCAACTATGACCAGCGCCGTCTGATCGTGACGAAACTTACTTCGATCCTCGGCTCGCTGCGCGGCTGCACTATCGGCATTCTGGGCCTCGCCTTCAAAGCGAATACCGACGACATGCGCGAAGCGCCTTCGGTGGATATCATACGCTGGGTCACGAGCCAGGGCGCGGCTGTGCGCGTCTATGATCCGGTGGCGCGCGAGACCGCCGACGAAGCCCTCAAGCATGAAAACGTGCGTATGGAGTCCGTGCAATTCTGCGGCGATGCTTATGAAGTGGCCGAGGGCGCGGACGCGCTGGTCATCGTCACCGAGTGGAACGAATTCAAGTCGCTCAACATGCCGCAAATTCGCGGTTCCATGCGCCGCCCGGTAATGATCGACGGGCGCAACATCTACGAAGCCGCCGAAATGAATCGCCTGGGCTTCATCTATCGCGGCATGGGTCACGGCACTGGCCCGGCCCCATCCGTGCTGCCTTCCGGCGACGCGACCAGCCTGCCACCCGCGCAACTAGAGTTGGAAGCATAAAGGATTATAGAGTGGCGGCGCAATTGATTGCGCCCGCATCGGCATGGGCGCGATCAATCGGCCCCGATAGGCGCAATCAATTGCGCTGCTACACCACAAACTGGAGCGATCATCTATGCAAGACGACGAGCAGCCGCTGTTGTACACGCCGCTGGTGCGCAAGCCGGGCGAGGCCATCCCTGACTGGCTGTTTGGGCCGGGCGGTGTCGCCGGCCTGCCCGCGCCGCTCTCTGTTCCGCAAGGCGTAAATATCGCCGTGGGCATCGACATCATCGAAGTGGGGCGCGTGCGCGGCGCCTACGAGCGTCACGGCGAGCGTTTCTTGCAGCGCATCTTTACCGAGAACGAGGTCCAGCAGTGCCGGGGCAAGGCCGCGCGCTGGGCCGGGCGTTTTGCCGCTAAAGAGGCTATCAGCAAGGCGCTGGGGACGGGTCTGCACGGTGTGGCGTGGCGCGAGATGGAGATCGTGCAGATGCGCAGCGGCCGCCCTACGGTGCGCCTGCACGGCAAAGCCAGGCAGCGCGCCGCACTGCTCGGCATCAGCGCCTTCGACGTGAGCATGGCCGACCTCAACACCTTCTCCATCGCGGTCGCCGTTGCCGTGCAGACGAATATTGGCGCAACGGACACCGCGGCATCGTAAAGTGATCAGCCTCTGAAAAGATTGCTAACTCATGAGAATAGTATTGCAGCGTGTCACTCGTGCCAGCGTCACTGTTGATGGGAAGATCGTGGGCCAGATCGGGCGCGGCTTTCTGATTCTGCTGGGCATCGGCCAGGGCGACGGCGACAGCGAAGTGAAGGCGCTGGTCGATAAGATCGTCAATTTGCGTGTCTTCCCTGACGACGAAGGCAAGATGAACCGCTCGCTGCTCGATAGCGGCGGCGCGTCCCTCGTCGTCTCCCAATTCACTTTGTACGCTGATGTGCGTAAAGGC
>DATLSW010000135.1:0-6218 GCA_035533955.1 Ktedonobacteraceae bacterium
GGATCGTCGAGCTGATCGGCGCAGATTTGCTTGTAGAGCAAAGTGGTACTCTTGGATGGAGCGACGCCCAGTTCCTCGTCCAGCGCCTGCGTGCAGCGTTCGTACTGCCTGAGCGCCTCGGCGCGATCGCCAAGTACATAATGCAGGCGCATCAACTGCCGGTGCGTTCTCTCGCGAGCGCGATCATAGCACATGATGCGCATTCCATAAGAAAGACTGATTTCATAAGCGCCACGCGCCTCGTAGAACGTCATCAGCTTATCGAGCATCGCCAGGTACATGCTCTGCAAGCGTTCGCGTTCGGTCAGGCACCAATCCTGATACCAGCCCTCCAGCAACGGCCCCTGATACAACTGGATGGCATGTTCCACAATTTGCACTGCTTGAGCATCCAGGCGTTGTCCAGGCAATCTCTGCACTGTTTCAAAAGCTTGCTCAAAAACAACCACGTCAAGCCAGAGATCGACCCGCGGATTCAAACTCACCCAATCTGGCTCAACAACTAACACGCGCTCCTCAAAAGTTTCGAGTTGAGAACCCAGCGCAGTTTGGAGCTGCCAGAGAATCTGTCGCAGATTCTTTTTCGACAGCGCCGTTGTCGTTTCCGGCCATAGTAAGCTCGCCAGGGTTTCACGGGAAAGGGCATGATCGCGGTGGAGGAGTAAATAGCAAAGCAGTTCCTGCACTTTGCGAGCATCAAGACCTTCTAGCGCCTGCTCGCCGCGCCGGATGCAGTATTTCCCGAAGAGTTGAATTTTGAGCATAAAATGCTCCTTCTCGCGCGTCGGTCTACCCCGATGATGCTTTTCACTACGTGACCTTACGTACATGTTTCGATGTTGCGACGGAGAAGCGAAAGAAATAATAGCTTAACAACACACACCCTCGGTAGATTACCATAACTCTAACGCTAAGCACAGGATTTTTTAGAGCCTCATTATGCGAGAGGCTCTAAGAAGGATTTGTCAGGAAGAGGGGAGATATAGTAAGATGAAGCAGAAACTAGCAAAGTTGCCAGGTGTTACAACTATCATGTTTACAAAAATACTGATCGCGAATCGCGGCGAGATCGCTGTCCGCGTCATGGCGACGTGCCATGAAATGGGCATTCGCACCGTCGTCGTCTATTCCGAGGCCGACCGTCACGCGCTGCATGTCAGGCAGGCAAACGAGGCGTATTTGATCGGGCCAGCGCCAGCGACAGAGAGCTATTTACGCATCGACAGGATCATCGAGGTTGCCAGGGAGTGCGGGGCTGAAGCCATTCATCCCGGCTACGGCTTTCTCTCGGAGAATCCAGCCTTTGTGGCAGCGTGCGAGCAGGCGGGTATCGTGTTCGTCGGCCCAGCGGCGGCAGCCATGCGCCTGATGGGATCGAAGATCTCCGCCAAGCAGCTAGCAATCTCCGTTGGCGCCCCGGTGATCCCCGGCTACCACGGCGAGCAGCAGGACGATGAAACGCTGACGCAGGCGGCGGAGCGAGTCGGCTATCCCCTACTCATCAAAGCCTCGGCGGGCGGCGGCGGCAAAGGGATGCGCGAAGTTCACGAGGCCGCCGACTTTCGCGAGCAACTGGCCGGGGCCAGGCGCGAAGCCCTGTCCGCCTTTGGCGACGGCACGGTTTTCCTGGAACGGCTCATTCAGCAACCGCGCCATGTAGAGATACAGATACTCGGCGATTCCCACGGCAACCTGATCCATCTGGGCGAGCGTGAATGCTCGATCCAGCGCCGCCACCAGAAGATCGTCGAGGAAAGCCCCTCGGTCGCGCTAACGCCCGCGCTGCGGGCCGAGATGGGCGCGGCGGCAGTCCGCATCGCCAGAGCGGCTGGCTACGTCAACGCTGGCACAATGGAATTCATGCTCGACCACGATCGCCGCTTCTACTTTCTCGAAATGAACACGCGCCTGCAAGTTGAGCATCCCGTTACCGAAATGGTGACTGGCTTCGATCTGGTGCGCCACCAATTGCTCATCGCCGCTGGCGAGCCGCTCGGCATCACTCAGGAGCAAGTACAATCGCGAGGTCATGCCATCGAAGTGCGCCTGTATGCCGAAGATCCGAAACACGGCTTCTTACCATCAACCGGCACGATCCGCGGCTTTGTGCAGCCGCGCGGGCCGGGTATCCGCGTCGATAGCGGCATCGAAACAGGTGATGAGATCACGCAATTTTATGATCCAATGATCGCTAAACTGATCGTATACGGCGAAGATCGTCCGGTTGCCATCACACGCCTGCGCGACGCGCTGGAGCAGTGCGCCATCTTCGGCGTCAAAACGAACACGCCGCTCTTGCACAGCATCGCGACCCACCCCGCCTTCCAGGCAGGACTGACGCACACCAGTTTTCTGATCGAACACCACCTGATGGATACACCTGCAACAGCGCAGCCAGCCATCCCCCGTGACGCGCTTGCAGCAGCGGCTTTCTCCGATAGCATTGGCAACACAGACGCGCATTATGCAAACAACGGCAAGGCACCGCAGCAGGCTCACCGGAACCCCTGGCAGGCGTTGGGACCATGGCGTATGATTGGAGAGGTGCGACAGGTCTGGTACACTTACCAGGATAACGAGTATCGAGTCGCCATCAGAACTACAGCCGATAACAAGGATGTATGGAACGTGCAGGTCGAGGACGAAGCGGCAGAACCAGTCTCCTGCGTATTCGGCAATGATGGGCTGATTTTACTGCGCAGGGGCGCAGCGCAAACACGAGCCTATGTACAACGAACCGACGAGGAGACACATGTTGCGCTGTGCGGGCACATCTACCGGCTGGCGCGCCGTCATGCCCCCACTGTAGAAGCAACTTCGCGCGGGAAAGCCAACCCTGGCAAGGTACAGAAAACGCTCGCTGCTCCGATGGCCGGAACAATTGTAAAAGTCACTGTCCATGACGGCGACAGCGTCGAGCAGCGCCAGGCGCTGGTCATTCTCAGCGCGATGAAAATGGAGCATACTATCGCCGCTCCCTATGACGGTAAAGTGCGTCATGTCTTCTACCAGGAAGGCGCGGTCGTGCCGGGCGGAGCAGTGATTGTCGAAATGGAATAGCAGCCAAAAACACTGAAAGAGAAATGAGGAGTCTGAATGCAAATCGGATTTATCGGTATCGGAGTAATGGGACGTCCCATGACGCTCAATCTCCTCAAAGCCGATCACAACGTTACTATTTACGCTCGCCACCCGGAAAAAGCTGGAGTGCAAGAAGCAGTAGCAGCGGGAGCAAAACTGGCTCCCTCGCCGCGCGCGGTGGCGATGGCCTCGGATATCGTCATCACAATGGTCACGAACTCGCAGGACGTGGCGGAAGTCGTGGCCGGGCCGCAGGGGGTTCTCGAAGGGGCGCGCAAAGGGCTGATCATCATCGATATGAGTACCATCGCGCCCAGCACGACCCGCCGCCTGGCAGAGATGGCAGAGGCAAAGGGCGTTCACTTTCTCGACGCGCCTGTCAGCGGCGGATCGCAGGGAGCTATCAATGGTACGCTGACCATCATGGTTGGCGGTGAGCGCGCGGCTTTCGAGCAGGCACGCCTTGTACTGGAAGCAATGGGCAAGAATGTTTTTTACGTTGGAGCGAGCGGCTCCGGCGAAATCGTCAAGATCGTCAATAACTGTCTCGCAGGGGCAATCGCCGCCGCCATCGCCGAGTCATTCACGCTGGGCGTCAAAGCGGGGGCGGACGTGGAAACAATGGCAAAGATCATCAGCTTGAGTACGGGCGCAAGCTGGCAACTCGCCAACCAGTTCCCGCTGCGCGCCTTCAACGGCAGTTTCCAACCCGGCTTCATGACCGATCTGCTGCACAAAGACCTCGGTCTGGCGCTCGATCTCGCCGCCGAGAACCGGACGCCCGCCGCCATGACGGCTCTCACCCGCCAATTTTACGAGATGGCGCGCGCGGCAGGCTATGGCCGCGACGACTATACGTCGGTACTCAAAGTGCTGGAACAAATGGCTGGCGTCGAGGTCCGCGCCACAACGGAATGAAGAAGTTATAATCATCTACATTTGTAGCTGCGCAATTCATTGTGCCTGTAGGGGCCAGATTTATCGCGCCCCTACAGGCCCATAGCGCCGATCAGGTTATGCGTCAGGGTCATACCGAGGATGAGGGCGGCGGCCAGGCCGAAGTAGGCAAGGCCGAGAATGATGCGCTCGGCGAGAGGCACGGTATAGTAGGCTTTAGCCTCCGGCGTCTTGGGGTCGCGCCGCACCCAGAACTGCGCGCCCGCCATCACGATGAAGAGAAGCAGCCACGGCGAAAAGCTGCCTTCGATCCACGTCCAGACGGCGAAGCCCACCAGACCGATAAAGCCGAGAATCCAGATGCGGCGATCAATAGCCGCCAGAACACGCCCGCCATCGAATGGCACAATGGGAATCAGGTTGAACAGGTTGATGAAAAAGCCAAAGTAGGCCAGCGGCGCCCAGATCGTCGGCCCCTGCGTCGGCTGGAGCGCCAGCGCCAGGCAGACCAGCGAGGCGAGCGCGCCCGCAATCGGACCCGCAATGCCGACTTCCGCTTCATCTTTCGCGTTTTTTGGCATCTGGCGCATGAATACTGCCGCGCCCAGCAGCGGGATAAACACCATACCGCCGATGGGTACGCCTTTTAGCTTCATGACGACGGCGTGACCCATCTCGTGGATGAAAAGCAGAACTACGATGCCAATGGCAAACGGCCAGCCAAATATCAAGGCATAGGCAACAACGGAGATAAAAGCTGTGACGCCCGCGAAACCAAATTTCGCGAACACCACCAGCCACTGCAACTTCAACAGCGCCGCGATCATCGCACCCAGCCCGCCCAGACCGGCCAGTCCCTTGCGCTTTTTCCCTTTTCGCGCCGCGTCCTGGCCTTCGGAACCGGTCTGATCCGTCGCTGTTTCAACATTCGCGACAGCGCCGTCCACATAGCCTTGCAGATCAGCAGGGCCGCGATAGGCAGGCGCGAGCGCGGCATCGATGCTCTCGGCGCTCGCTGTGAACGGCACATATTCGGCGGGAGCAGGCTCCGGCTCAGCAGGAGTTTGCGGCTCGGAGGACGGGCGATAATACGACGGATGTGTATAGTCAACCCCCGGCAACGCGCCGCTATATTCAGAAAAATCACCGGATTTCCAGTACATTAGTACCTCAATTCCACCAGTATTTGCCGCCCTTCATCTCATCGATGTTCCAGTTTCTATACACGCGTTGCCATTCCACGCAAGCACAATACGCTCTCCTGTTACTTCTATTACGTAGGACAGCGTGCAACGGTTGAACTATTCCGCTTTCTTCACACCTTCGAGGTACAGCCTCAGCAAGTTCAGGGCCGCGTTCACGGCGAGACGTTTCTGGTCCGCGCGACTGCCGCGCCAGCCTGGTCCCATGCCCGTGACCACGCCATCCGGCCCCGCGATGGCGATATGCACCGTGCCGACCGGCTTGCCCTCTTGCAAATCCGGCCCGGCCACGCCAGTGATTCCCAGGCCGTAATCCGCGCCCAGTCGCTCGCGCACGGCCCATGCCATTGCTCGCGCCGTCTCGACACTCACCGCGCCGGACTGCACCACCACCTCGCGCGGCACGCCCATCTGTAGCTTGAGTTCCGTACTATACGTGACAAGGCCGCCGACGAAATAGTCTGAACTTCCGGCCACATCCGTGATGGCACTCGACAACAAGCCGCCTGTCAACGACTCCATGATCGCTAACGTCTGCTGACGATCGCGAAGATAGTCGCCGATTACGCTCTGAAGCGTCTCTTTATTGATGCCAAAAATGTGGTACCCCAGCAACCCGCGCACCCGCTCTTCCATCACCAGGACCTCTCGCTCGGCTTCTTCCGCCGTCTCGGCCTTCGCCGTGATACGCACATCAATCGCGTCAGACTTAGCATACGTGGCAACCGTCGGATTGGAACTATGGATCAGGGAATCGATGCGCTCCTCGACCGTGGATTCGCCCAGACCAGAGACGCGCAGGACGCGGGTAAAAATCAGGCCGCCGGTGTACGGCTTGAGGCGCGGGATAGCCTCCTCTTCCCACATGAGGTACATCTCGTGCGGCACGCCGGGCATGGCAACAATGATATGCCCATCCTTCTCAACCCACCAGCCCGGCGCGGTGCCGCGTGGATTGGGCAACGCTTGCGCCGACGAGATCAGCGTGGCCTGCTTGACGTTGCGTTCGGGCATCTTTATGTTGCGCGCTCCAAACCA